>CALZCU010000229.1 GCA_945632055.1 uncultured Ruminococcus sp.
GGGTGTAGTGTGTGCAGCCCATCTCAACTGCCCAGTCCTTCATTGCTGCTGCAACTACATTTGCAACGCTGAGGTCAAGCGGCTCGCCGTTCTGGATTGTTTTCTTGAGTGCCTTATAGGTTGATTTAGGAAGTCTTTCCTGCATCTTCTGGTCGTTAAACACCATACTGCCGAATAATTCAGGAACTTTTGCCATTTTTATTCTCTCCTATCCAATTTTGTAAATTTGACAAAAAACAGAAAAGAGCGCTGTAAGCACATTGCCTACAGCGCCCTTGCTGTCGTCATTGCTGTTAGTATATTCTACTTTTTCGGATTTGTCAATAGATTTTTAAAAATTTTTTGTCGAAATGCAAGTTTTATTTATTTTCCTGCAACTTTACTCCTCATTAGCCTGATATTCTTCATATTTTAAACAAATACCCTTTAATTATGAATGTGGGAATTTAAAAATTGCATTTTCTAACATTTTTCTCTTGACAAATCACAGTTTTACGATATATAATACAGTCAAGCGCCGCAATTCGCTGATTCTACTTCAAAAATATGCAGGATTTCAAAAATAAATTGCAAAATTTACCGTATCGGTGCTTCACAAGCATTGCTTCATATATATATCTATATGATATTAAATCTGTTTTATACACAGACTTACAAAAGCACCGCACAACTATTATGTGATAAACAGGCGTCTTAATTGCCTGTAATAAATAAGCTGATATGTGAATTTGCCTTATCTTATATATAATATAGGGCGTGATAGAGTTTTTATTATAACAAACTCACTATTATCAGGAAAGGATGATTTCAGATGGGACAAAACGAGAACAGACAAATGCAAAGCGGTCTTTATTCTCCGAGGTTTGAGCACGACAACTGCGGAATAGGAGCAGTTGTAAACATTAAAGGTATCAAATCGCACGATACCGTTGCAAACGCTCTCACTATTGTTGAAACGCTTGAACACCGTGCAGGTAAGGACGCAGAGGGAAAAACAGGTGACGGCGTAGGTATTCTGCTCCAGATTTCCCACAAATTTTTCAAAAAAGCCGCAAAGCAAATCGGCATAAATCTCCTTTCCGAAAGAGATTATGCAGTCGGTATGTTTTTCTTTCCGCAGAACGAGCTTGCAAGAAATCAGGCTAAAAAGATGTTTGAGATTATTGCAAAAAAGGAAGGACTTGAGGTTCTCGGCTGGAGAAATGTTCCCTCCGACACAACCGTTATCGGCAAGCGTGCGCTTGACTGTATGCCTGCAATTATGCAGTGCTTTATCAAAAGACCTGCAGGCGTAAAGAAAGGTCTTGATTTTGACCGCAAGCTCTATGTTGCAAGAAGAGTTTTTGAGCAGAGCAACGAGGACACCTATGTCGTTTCTCTCTCAAGCAGAACTATAGTATATAAGGGTATGTTCCTTGTGGGCGACCTCAGAAGATTTTTCCTTGATTTGCAGGACGAGGATTACGAGTCGGCTATCGCAATGGTACACTCAAGATTCTCCACCAACACCAACCCGAGCTGGCAGAGAGCGCATCCGAACAGAATGATTGTTCACAACGGCGAAATCAACACAATCAGGGGCAACGCAGACAAAATGCTCGCCCGTGAGGAAACTATGCGCTCGGAGCATCTCAAGGGAGATCTTGACAAGGTTATCCCTGTTGTAAACACCGAAGGCTCAGACTCCGCTATGCTCGATAACACTCTCGAATTTCTCGTTATGAGCGGTATGGAGCTTCCACTCGCAGTTATGATTACAATCCCCGAGCCGTGGGATAACAACGGCACAATGTCACAGAAGAAAAGGGATTTCTATCAGTATTACGCAACAATGATGGAGCCGTGGGACGGCCCTGCGTCAATCCTTTTCTCTGACGGCGATATTATGGGCGCTGTTCTCGACAGAAACGGTCTGCGCCCTTCAAGATATTACATCACAGACGACGGAAACCTCATTCTCTCCTCAGAGGTAGGCGCACTGCCCATTGACCCCGCAAAGGTCGTTATCAAGGAAAGACTCCGTCCCGGCAAAATGCTGCTTGTCGACACAGTTCAGGGCAAGCTCATTGACGATGACGAGCTTAAGGAATACTACGCTTCAAAACAGCCATACGGAGAATGGCTCGACAGCAACCTTGTAAGCCTTAAGGACTTAAAAATCCCGAACGCAAAGGTTGAGGAGCACTCGCACGATGAGAGAAAAAGACTTCAAAAGGCATTCGGCTATACCTATGAGGAGGTTATGACCTCTATTCTGCCTATGGCTAAAAACGGCAGTGAATCGATTTCAGCAATGGGCACGGACAGTCCTCTTGCAGTGCTTTCAAAAGAGCCTCAGCCGCTTTTCAACTACTTCAAGCAGATGTTCGCTCAGGTAACCAACCCTCCGATTGACGCTATCCGTGAGGAAATTGTCACCTCGACTACGGTTTATATCGGTGAGGACGGCAACATTCTTGAGGAGAAGCCCGAAAACTGCAAGGTTATGAAGATACATAACCCGATTCTCACCTCAACTGACATTCTCAAGCTCAAAAATATGCACATCAAGGGCTTTAAGGTTGCGGTTATTCCGATACTTTACTACAAAAACACAAGACTTTCAAAGGCAATCAAAAGACTGTTTATCGAAGCAGACAAGGCATTCAATGACGGTGCAAATATTTTAATTCTCTCCGACAGAGGAGTTGACGAAAACCACCTTGCTATTCCCTCTCTGCTTGCAGTTTCCGCAATTCACCAGCATCTTGTTGCAACAAAAAAGAGAACCTCGCTTGCAATCGTGCTTGAAAGCGGCGAGCCGAGAGAGGTTCACCACTTCGCAACACTGCTCGGCTACGGTGCAAGCGCAATCAACCCCTATCTTGCGCAGGAAACAATCCACGAGCTTATCAACGACGACCTTCTCGACAAGGACTACTATGCCGCTGTTGATGATTACAACAACGCAGTACTGCACGGCATTGTAAAAATTGCGTCAAAAATGGGTATTTCAACTATCCAGTCATATCA
>CALZCU010000230.1 GCA_945632055.1 uncultured Ruminococcus sp.
AGTGGGCGATATACGCTTTGCAGTGACATACAACCCCGATTCAAATGGTGCAGAGCTTTCCGAGGAAAGTGCAAGGCAGATTGCTGATGAATGGAAAAAGGCAATGAGAAGCGACACAGTCTGCGACTTCGTTTCGGTGGGCGATGTCAGCGTTAAGGTTATCGGTGCGGAAAGTCAAATGCCCGACTGCGAGGTTCCGCTCAGGAGCATTATGGAGCAGCTGCTTGCAAAGCTCGGAATACCGCCGTTTATGCTCGGACTTTCGTGGTCGAGTACGGAGAGAATGAGTGAACAGCAGGCAGACATACTCACAAGCGAGCTTGAATACTACAGGGCGACAGTCGAGCCTGTTATTGCAAAAATAACGGATATGCACCTGAGATTGTGCGGCTATAGCTGCAGCTTTGAAATTGAGTGGGAGGATATTAATCTTCAGGATACGCTTGAGCTTTCTCAGGCAAGGCTCAATAACGCCCGTGCAATGCAGATTGAAAAGGAAATTGAAACGGAGGTAATTGATGAGTAAAAAGGGACTTAAAAAGGAGGCTGTTATCGGTGCGGTGCAGGAAAACGAGCAGAGCACAGTCACAGACGAGGAGCTTGCTCTGATTAACACCTACACACGCAGACAGCTTACAAAGGAGGAGGTTTACGCATTTTCGGTTGTCCTCTGCGACAACGATGTTGACCGTGACGGCGAAAGATTTTCGGTGGAATCGCTGTTTGCATTGGAAAAGCTCTTTGTCGGCAGGACAGGAATTTTTGACCATAATCCAACGGCGAAGAACCAGACCGCAAGAATCTTTGCCTGCACCGTTGAAGCTGTTGAGGGCAGAAAAACCGCAACAGGAGATGATTATTTTAGGCTTAAGGCGAGGGCATATCTCCCCGTCAGCGAAAAAAACAGCGACATTATTCTTGCAATCGACAGCGGAATTATCAAGGAGGTCAGCGTGGGCTGTGCGGTTGAGGAGATTTTATGCAGCATTTGCGGAGAAAATGCAGATACCTGCCCTCATAAAAAGGGAGAGGTTTACGGCTCTAAGCTGTGCTGCGGCGAGCTTGTCAACCCATATGACGCCTACGAGTGGAGCTTTGTGGCTGTGCCTTCTCAGAAGCAGGCAGGAGTTACAAAGTCTGCATATTCAAAAGGAAAGGAATTTGATATGGAAAATATTTTAAAGGCTCTTGAAGCAGGAAACGGTATGACGCTTTCCTCTGAGCAGAGCAAAAGGCTCTTGTCCTACATAGACGGACTCAAGCAGTCTGCAAAGGACGGCGTGTATTACCGTGACAGCCTTACCTCAGAGGTGCTGAGATTATCGGCGGCGGTACAGCCTGAGATTTCAAGAGAAACAATGGAATGTGTTACAAAGTCAATGACAGTTGCACAGCTTAAGGAATTTAAGACAGCCTTTGAAAAGAAGAAAAACGAGGCTTTGTCGGCAGTTCCACAGCTTTACAGCGAAAAAAATAAAAACAAAACCGTTTCAAACGGTCAGTTCAGAATTTAACGGAGGTAAAAAATATGAATGTAAATTTTAACGGCTACGGCGAAAATATCGCCACATTTATTGCAAACAGCACTCTCACCGAAACAGGTGTGCCTGTAAAAATCACAGCCGACGGCACTGTGTCAAAGTGCTCGGCTAACGACAGCTTCTGCGGAATCTGCGTTGCAGTGCGTGACGGCTATGCGGCAGTTCAGCTTTCAGGCTATGTAAAGGTTCAGACAACTGCAAAGCTCGCCCTTGGCTACACAAAGGTTGCAGCGGCAGCAGGCGGCAAGGTTGCGGCATATGATTCGGGCAGAGCGTTGCTTGTAATTGACTCAACTGCGACAGAAGCAGGAATTATTCTTTAATTAACAGGAGGAAGATAATATGGCAAATTTTGAAAATATCACAATTGAAAAAGGAATGTATCAGACCAAGGGCAGTCTTACCGATGTGCTTGAAAAGCTCGATCCCTCGGAAAACTACGAGGGCACTTCTCTTGAAGGTCTTGACGCATTTTCAAGACAGCTCAAGCGCTTTGACATCAAGGTCAGCGGCAAGGGAAGCGACTGCGTTGAAAAGTTTTTCCAGACCTCAAACTCAGCCGCACTTTTCCCCGAATATGTGAGCAGAGCCGTAAGACAGGGTATGGAAAGGGCAGACATTCTTCCCAATCTTGTTGCAACAGTAACCGATATTGAGGGTATGGACTACCGCAGTATCGTGTCTGCTCCGACAGAGGAGGACAAGACACTCAAGGTTGTAAGCGAGGGCGCACAGATTCCTCAGACAGTTGTAAAGACAAGAGAAAACCTTGTCAAGCTCCACAAAAGGGGCAGAATGCTTGTGGCTTCCTATGAGGCACTCAGATTTCAGCGTCTTGACCTTTTTACGGTAACGCTCAACCAGATTGGCGCATATATTGCAAGAGCACAGCTTAAGGACGCAATTGATGTTCTTATAAACGGTGACGGCAACGCAAATCCTGCCGCTGTTATCAGTGCAGACACAAGCGGAAGCGTTTCCTACAACGATCTGCTCAAGCTCTGGTCATCGCTTTCACCCTACGAGCTTAACACAATTCTTGCGCCCACAGCGCAGATGCAGAAGCTCCTTTCACTCTCTCAGATGCAGGACTCAAATGCAGGTCTTGACTTTCAGGGTACAGGCAAGATGATTACTCCTCTCGGAGCAACTCTCCTTAACGCTCCCGAAATGTCGGACGGCAAAATTATCGGTCTTGACAAAAACTGCGCTCTTGAAATGGTGCAGGCAGGCGGAGTAATGACCGACTACGACAAGCTCATTGACCGTCAGCTTGAACGTGCGGCTATCACCTGTACGGCAGGCTTTTCAAAAATCTTTACCGAATCGGCAAAGGCTCTTTCCTGTTAAGTGAGGTGATTGTTTGAACATTGCAAATGTTACTTCACGTTTCGCCTTGCTTTCGGGACTTGACAACAGCGAAATCTACAAGTGGAAAACGCTTATTGACGATGCCTGCGATTAT
>CALZCU010000231.1 GCA_945632055.1 uncultured Ruminococcus sp.
CAGCTTTTGCTTTGACTCCTGAATTTTTTTATCGGAGTGGGTTGGATAAATTACAGCAGTATCCAACACCTTGCCCGTATCGTCAACAACGGCAACCTTACAGCCTGTTCTATAACCGGGGTCAAGACCGAGTACTATTTTGCCTTTAACGGGAGGCTGCATAAGAAGCTGTTTCAGATTGACGGCAAAAACCTTCATTGCGCTTTCGTCTGCGCTTTCGGTTAAGTCGTTTCTGATTTCACGCTCAATTGACGGGAAAATAAGCCTGTTGTAGGCGTCGGCGCAGGCTTCTCTGATTATATCGGAGCAAAGCGGATTTGTCTGCTTGTCAAGGAGCTTATATATTACCGACAAAGGCTTTTCACTGTCAGATTCAATAGCCGCTTTCAAAAAGCCTTCCTTTTCTCCCCTGTTTATCGCAAGCACTCTGTGTCCTGCAACTTTCTTGACAGGCTCTTTAAAATCATAGTAAGCAGTATATACACTGTCCTTTTCGGAATCAACAGCTGTTGAGGATAACACTCCATTCATTACTGTAAGATTTCTCACTCTTTTTCTTATTTCTGCGCTGTCGGACACCTGTTCTGCAATAATATCCATTGCACCTTGTATGGCGTCCTGTGCAGTGCTGATACCCTTTTCACCGTCAACATACTTTTCAGCTTCTTCGGTAGGATTGAATGACTTTTCCTGCTTGATTATATCAAGTGCAAGCGGCTCAAGTCCTTTTTCCTTTGCAACAGAAGCTCTTGTTTTTCTCTTTGGTCTGTACGGACGGTAAATATCCTCAAGCTCGGAAAGTGTTGTCGCCTTATCAAGCAAAGCTGATATTTCATCTGTCATCTTTTCCTGAGTTTCAATAAGTGTTCGGATTTCCTCTCTGCGCTTATCGAGTCCACGCAGATATTCAAGTCTTTCAATAAATTCTCTTATGAGCTGGTCGTCCATTGAGCCGTGCATTTCCTTTCGGTACCGGGCAATAAAAGGAATAGTGTTGCCGTCATCAAGCAGAGAAATGATGTTTGAAGCGTACTCCTCTTTTATACTAAACTGTTGTGCTAAAATTTGTGAATACTCCATTTTATCCTCCCAAAATTTCTTTTCCTGTCTATTGTATCACAAAATAAATAAAATTGCACGAACTTTTGGTCAAAAGGTATTTACATTTTGAATAAACAAGGATATACTATATACAATAAGACTGCACGGGAGCTTGAATTGGCTGAGAGGAAATGAATTGACATTTCGACCGTTTACCTGATTTGGATAATGCCAACGCAGGGATTACAGCTTGATTTTCAGCGAAGTGTGTCAGTGGCATACTTCGCATTTTTTTACTTTATAGAAAATTGCTCGATTGGAGGGATAAATTTGATTTACATTAACGGAATGGAAATAGATATGGCTGAGCTTAAGCTTTGTGATTATCTTGAGGAAAACAGCTTTAACAGGAACAGAATTGCAATCGAATTAAACGGTGAAATTCTGCCAAAGTCAGAATATTTCGAAGCCGTACTTGTTGACGGTGACAAGGTTGAAATTGTGAATTTTGTAGGAGGAGGCTGATTATGAACAGCAAAATTCCGCAGAAAAGCGAGATTGAAGCCGTACTCAGAATGCGTCACGGTGACGAGGTTTTTGAAAAGCTGAAAAGCTCCCGAGTTGCCGTTGCAGGACTCGGAGGGCTTGGCTCAAACATTGCTCTTATGCTTGCAAGAGCAGGAGTAGGCACTCTTCACCTTATCGACTTTGACGAGGTTGATTTGAGCAATCTTAACCGCCAGCAGTATTTTATCTGCCACCTTGGTATGTATAAGACTGACGCTGTCAAGGAAGAAATAAGCAGGATAAATCCCTATACAAATCTTATCTGCGACTGCGTAAAGGTTAATGAAGAAAATATCGACAGCCTTTTTATGAATGACAGCGTAATCTGTGAAGCTTTTGACAATCCCGACAGCAAGGCTATGCTTGTTAACCGAATACTTGAAAACAGAAATGACGCTGTTGTTGTTGCTGCCTCGGGTATGGCTGGTTTTGAAAAGTCAAATACAATTATAACAAGAAAAATATCAGACCGATTTTACATCTGCGGCGATGAAACAAGCGGTGCAGTTATGGGAAACGGCTTGATGTCACCGAGGGTTACAATCTGTGCCGCTCATCAGGCAAACACAATTTTGAGAGTAATTCTCGGGAAATATGATGTATAAAGGAAGTAATAGAAATGGAAAATGATAAGCTGATTATCGGCGGTCACGAATTTAGCTCACGATTTATTTTAGGCTCGGGCAAATATTCTCTTGACCTTATCAAGGCTGCCGTTGAAAATGCAGGGGCAGAAATTATCACTCTTGCTCTTCGCCGTGCGGCAACGGGAAATGTAGCAAATATTCTTGACTACATTCCCGAAAATGTTACTCTGCTGCCCAACACATCGGGCGCAAGAAATGCTGATGAGGCTGTCAGAATAGCAAGACTTGCAAGAGAGGTCGGCTGCGGAGATTTTATTAAGATTGAGGTTATCAAGGATTCAAAATATCTCCTTCCCGATAACTATGAAACAATCAAGGCTACTGAAATTCTTGCAAAGGAAGGCTTTGTTGTTATGCCTTATATGTATCCTGACCTGAATGTTGCAAGAAGCCTTCGTGATGCCGGTGCCGCTTCAATTATGCCGCTCGGAGCACCAATCGGCTCAAACAAGGGAATCTGCACTAAGGAATTTATTAAAATCCTCATTGATGAAATTGATTTGCCGATTATTGTTGACGCAGGGATAGGCAAACCGTCACAAGCCTGTGAAGCTATGGAAATGGGTGCGGCGGCTGTTATGGCTAACACTGCCATAGCAACGGCAGGAAATATTCCACAGATGGCTGAAGCGTTCAAGAAGGCAATCGAAGCAGGCAGACAGGCTTACCTTTCGGGACTCGGAAGAGTGATTGAGAATGGTGCGTCAGCCTCCTCTCCGCTCACAGGATTTCT
>CALZCU010000232.1 GCA_945632055.1 uncultured Ruminococcus sp.
ACATACTATGGCAGGCTTGAAAACAAAAATCCTGATTGTAAGCATCTTAAAAGGGTTCGATTCGTCAATGCAACGGCGGACAAGACCTCTGTCAAAACCGCCGACAAGATGATTAAAAAAAGCAACAGCGACAGCTACAGTATTCAGCTTGAATGCGTCGGTTGTTGTATCGGAGCTATCGGAAAGCCCGCTGTGATTAGCGATGATATGCTGGGAGAAATTAAAAATCTTACCGTCCGCAGAATAAGATATTCAACAGACAGAAACGGTGAGAAAACAACGGTTACACTCGGAAAGGGGAGCTATTAATGTGGCTGATGAATTATATAACAAAAAATTCGCTTTCCTCGCCAAATGCGGTCAAGGGAAGCGTGAACAGAAATGACAGCGATGGCACTGCAGTTGTTTCTTCGGGAGAGCATAAAAGGCTGAAATCCTGCTTCCCCTACGGCATTATAAGCGTTCCGCCAAGGGGTGAGAGGGCAGTCGTTCTGCCGCTTGACGACGGCGAGGTAGGACTTGGAGTAATTGCCGCCAATTCCTCGCTTGAGGAGGGCGAGTTGATGCTCTACTCAAAGGGCGGCGCCTCAATAGTGCTGAAAAATGACGGCAGGGTGCTTGTCAACGGACGGGAGCTTGCATTATGACAGATGTGAAAGTCAAAGACGGAGACACCGTAAAGGACAGCACAGGACAGCTACAAAGAATTTCCGATACGGATGCTCTTTTTCAGCGTGTTGAAATATGTATCGCCGCAACGCTCGGAAATTTTATTTATGACAGGAATCTCGGCTCAAAGGTAAGTGATATAAAGCCTGACAGTGAATATGCAAAGGAGAGGGCAGAGCTTGTTATTAACGAAACGCTTGCCGCCTTTGAAAACACACACGCAAGCGTTATTGAGTACGGCGATACAATCAAGCTGACCGTTAAAATAGGAAATGAAAGCAGATATACGGAGGTGCATTTAAACGGAAGCGTATAATGAAATCTATGAAAGAATGAAGCTCAGATATGAGCAGGAAAGCGGCTCAACAATTGACGAGGTTAGTGAAACTGCAATAAGGCTTAAGGTGCTTGCAGGTGAAATCTACAGCGCACAGGTCAATCTTGAATGGCTGAAAAACCAGATGTTTGCCGATACGGCGAGCGGAGAATATCTTGACAAAATTGCAGAGCAGAGAGGTCTTGAACGCAAAAAGGCGGTAAAGGCGCAGGGCGAGATAACCTTCTACATTTCACAGCCCGTAGCGCATAATATCATAATCCCTATGGGAACTGTAGTTGCAACCGACGACAGCTCTCCGATAAGATTCTGTACTACCGAGGAGGAAGAAATTTCAGCAGGCAACACTCTGGTGAGCGTTTATGCAGAGGCAGAAACGGCAGGCAGAAGCGGAAATATCGTAGCAGGAAAAGCAACAGTCGGAGTGAGCGTTCCGACCGAAATTGAGTCTGTTGAAAATCGCTCTGACTTTACGGGCGGAGAAGAGGCTGAAACAGACAGCGAGCTTCGCAATCGAATCAGAGCGTCATACATAAATCATTCCAACGGCACGAACAAGGCTTATTACGAGAGTCTTGCGCTGAGCGTTGAGGGAATTGCCAAGGCGTCTGTTGTTGCAAGGGCAAGGGGAACAGGTACTGTAAATATTTATGTCTGCGCCGCAAACGGTGAGGCTGACAGTACGGCAATTCAGAAGCTCCAGACAATTGTCAGCAGAGAAAGGGAGCTTAATGTTGACGCAAAGGTGTTCAATGCCGAGGCTGTGAGTTATGACTTGGAAGTAAGTTTAATTGCAAAGAGCGGATATTCAGATGACGAGGTCAGAACAGCCTGCACCTACGCATTTAATAATTACATCAATTCAATCCCGATAGGCGGAAAGCTGTATCTTTCTGCTCTCGGAAAGGCACTGCTTGAAACAGGCTGTATTGTAAACTATGAATACGGCTCATTGATGAATAACCAAGCTCTTTCCGGCTCACAGCGTTTCAAGCCGGGAACAACGGAAATTACGGTGGTGTGATGGGCAGTTACGAATCAATGAAAACAAAGCTTGAAGCAGTCGGAATTTACAGCATTACGGAGAACTCCAATATCTCGGACGAGCTAAAGGCTTATGCAGAGGGGATTGACGCAGTTTTCGATACTCTTGATGAAATGACAAGGGAGTGCTTTACTGAAACGGCTGAAAGCTACGGAATCACAAACAGAGAAAGATTTTTCGGCAAGGAACGGACAGAGTATACTCTCGAAAAGCGCAGAGAAATTCTCAGACTTGCGGAGCAGACAACGCAGGGCAGATGCAATATAAAAGCCTTCGAGGACACTCTGAAAGGCTACGGCTTGTCTGACTTTACAATTACGGAGCTTTTCTCGATGAACAAGGTTGCAATCAATATAAACGATGCTCTGACCGAGCCAATAAAGAAAATGGTTGAGGAGAGAATAGTGCTTGACTTCCCTGCTCACCTGAATGTTGTAGCCATATTCGCAGATACTACACAGTGATAAAAATTCATAAACAGTTCATAAAGTATTTTAATATAAACAGCCGCAGAGTGCATTGTACGCTCTGCGGCTTATTTGCACATTAAAATACACATATTTATTTTGTTGATAACACACAAATTAAGTACACAGCAAGGGGAGTTTTACTATAAGGTGTGAATTTTGAAAAGGGGGCAAAATATCTGTTGAATTTGACAAAAAGCTGTTGTATAATCGTATTGTATGAGGTTATAAAAATACTAAAATGAGAGAAGGATGAGTGAAATGAGAGGACTTTATTCGTCAAAAACAAAAATTCGCCATCGAATATTTAAAGAGGTTGCAAAGTTTGCGTATGACGGCGGCGACTATTCAAAGTTTGAAAGCCTGCCCTACAAGATTATCCCAGGCGAAATTTCTACATACCGTGAGAGCATCTTTCTTGAAAGAGCAATCGTAGGTGAAAGACTTCGTCTTGCTAT
>CALZCU010000233.1 GCA_945632055.1 uncultured Ruminococcus sp.
CCTGAGCTATGAGCTTTATGAGGGATAATAACTTGTAACTGTTCACAGTACATTCGTAAGAGATTGACAATATTTCGAGCCGCAGAAGTACTTCCACCACGAGTATATAAAAACAACGAAATCTTATCACATGGACCTATTAAATCTAAATGATTGATAAAACAATCAATGACATCATGCGCAATTTGAGCTCCCATGTTTGGTCTATCACTTGTTACATACACAAGTATTTTGCTGTTGAATTCTTTTTCTAATTGGTGATAAATTGGTAATCTTTCCGCAAACATACTATCCTCGCATAAAAAATATTACGTGTTAGCTAACAGGATATACTTCCCTATATATTATAGCATATAATTACGACTTAATCAACATTATTTTTTGTTTATAAATGAAATGTATTTGTTCTGAAAATTGAACTCAGAATAATATTGTACATCTGTAATTATATAAATTTCACCCCTTGCTTTCAAAAAATTAAAAATATCCCAAATCCAAAACGCTTTCTTCTATTAAATCTTCATTCTGCATTTGTGATATAATATGCCCAATAAAACGGATGAACACATCGCTAGAATATGGATGGTTAACTAAGTATTCTATGTATTTTTCTCTTGATTCCTGTCTTCCTGCATATGTGCTATATTTTTTTCTAATATTCGAACTAATCCTTTTTGCTTTACGGATAATTAATATTTCATCTATATCTGTTGTAGTAGTACTGATGGGTGTCATATCCAAATAATCACAAATAAGATAGTATTTGGCACCAGTAACGGCTTGTTTTACATCGTGCGCAGTGGCAGAAGCTTCCTGAAACATTGTCTTATCAAGATTTGTTTTTATTTCTGCTAAGACATGGATCAATCACGCGTGACCCAGTTTTAGCATAGCGTTTTAATAAAGACTCTACAAACTGAGGTGAGAATTGTCCGTTCCACGTAAATAGATTTGAACGAATCTTATCATCAATGTTAAGTTCGCTTTGTGGGATTACAGTATGATTAATTGGGATATCTGAAAATGGTTTTGGTTTTATTATAATGCTATTATTCATATACACCTACAAAAAATAAACTTTTATTTATAGTATATCTAGTATATCACAAATCCAAGTAAAATGGAATATTTTTTCAACGAAATTAAACAGAAAGAGCCAAAAAATAATAAGATGTAGCAGAACATAAAATAGAACTGCTACATCTTTTCTTGTTATAGATAAATCAACTCTGCATTTACGATTTCCGTTGCACGATTACGGATATTGTTCATTCTCGCAACCCACATCATTTGGTTTTCCGCTTTGAGCTGTTCGGTTATGCCTTCCTTTTCGGCAAGTTGTTTTACTAACCGAAAGAACATATCCTCTGCCTGCTCGTCGATGTCGGCGAGGTAGGCGGTGAGCTTGCAGCTCGTCAGCAAATTGGTGTATCGGATTTTGTGGTGCTGTTTGATGTACCGCAAATGCCGCTTGCCCCATATCCCAATCTCAACCTTCGGCTGTTCGGTCAGTTCCAAACACGGCAGATAATAATCCCCTTGCAGCTCGTATTGAATGCCTGTTTTCTTGTCATAAATTCTCTTTTCCATTGTTCATCAACCTTTCTATATTTATTAGCGTGCGTCACGCTGTTTTGACTTTTTGAAACCTCTCGCCTGCTCGATCAGATCGTTGAGTCTGTGCTTTCCAAAAACCTTTTCCAACAAGCGATATGCTTTGTTTTGCTCACGGAGTTGATTATTCAATTCCCTCAACCTTGAATTCTCGTGTTTCAGACTTTTATTTTCGCTGTATAATCTGCCATTCAGATTGTTGATACGGTGATAGTTTTCCCAACCCAAATAGCTTTTTGCTACCGCAGATCGAACAAGATTTTTTAGCCGCTGGATTAAAGGATCTACAAACTTTTTCTTGTAACTCTTTGCCGACATCAAGCCCTGTGGTTCCGGGAGTTGAAGCTCGGGATTGTTGTCAAGTTGATGTTCTATGCTGTCGAGTGAATCCGTTGCTTCCTTGATTTTTTCTGCCGTCGCTTTTAGACCTTTGACCTCTAATTGTCTTTCCTCAATCTCCCTGTCAAGCTCGGCAACCTCTTTGGCTCGCTCTTGCTTTTTGTAATCAAGGACGGACAGGTGCTGCTCGTGGGTACCCTTCTGTTCCCACTCTATACCGTGCCGCTCCATAATCTGAGCGAGGACTTTCTTTTCGGAAAGTATCCAGCGATTCAGCTCGTTGTCGCTCTTGCCCTCCCCTTTGAAGCCCATATTGAGCAGAGCCTGTTTCAGCGAGACTCTGGTTTCCAAACCTCGCTTGCTTCCGGTTGTGTACGGTACAAAGTCAATATGGATATGCGGCGTTGCTTCGTCCATATGAAGGTGAGCCGAGAATACTCTCAGGTAGGAATTACGTTCTTGGAAGCCCTGATAGTATTCGTCGAGGATTGCCCTCGCAAGCTCGGCGTGTTCTCCTGTCGCAGACATATCGTCATTGTTGCCGATTTGGAAGATAATCTCGTGGAACAGCTTCTCCTGCTTTCCGGACTCGATATGCTTATAATAATCGGATATCTTTCTGTCCTTGCGTTTCTGTTTATCGTTGTACTGCTTCAGAGCTTCGTCAAACAGTTCGTGATACACTTTCTTGATAGGCTCGTTACAGTAATCTATATTCAAGTGGGTGCGTTCGCTGTCCACGTTCTCCGCTGTGAAGCTGCGGCTGTTGTGTGTCACAGAGCCTTTACCCACCATTGCGCTAATCGTTCTCTTCATTTATCTACCTCAAATCTGTATATTAAATATGGTTATCTCACTGAATTATCTCTAACTCAGGTTCTGTTACTCTTGCCAAGAGTAACGCAAAAGCACTTTTGACAGCAGGGCTATCAAAAATGCGACCTGCAAGCAGGTTTTGCGCTCTCCGAGGGGCAAGGGCAGCCCTTTGAAAAGGGCTCCCTGCACCCCGCCTAAACT
>CALZCU010000234.1 GCA_945632055.1 uncultured Ruminococcus sp.
CACCATCTGATATGCGTTATCGAGCTTTATTATGGTTATGCCCCTCTTTGCGGTGCTGTAATCATCAATCAGTGCAGAAATGCACTCGTCAACCTCTTTCTCGGTTATTTCAAGAGCCTGCGCAATTCTCTGCACCTCAACAGAAGCGCCGTTTGCAAATAAAATTGCTTCAATTGCACCGGAAATATTTTCAACAGGCATCACTGCACCTCCTTTTTATTGTTTTCTATCATATGCACAATTGCATTTTCGCCTGTACCCTCAATTCGTATTCGCTTGCCCTTGACAAGCTCAAGCGTTGCAAGAAAGGTTGCGACAAGGTCGCTTTTTCCCTCGCAGACCTCAAAAATTTCGTGATATTCAAGCCGCTTTCCGTGCCACAGTCTGCGCATAAGATGAATTATCTTGCTGTTTACAGAAACAATCTTGTGCGACACAATTCCCGAAAAAGCCTGCTCGGGCGGCGGCAGCTTGCGCTTTCCTCTGCCCACTGCACTGACATACGCCTTTGCAATGTCCTCACTCGGGTGACTGCGGTTGTAGGTCAAATCAAACTCAACAGGAGAAGCCTCTCTGAAATATGTGTCAAAATCGCAAATCTCACCGAGCTTTGCCGCCATCTGACGGCAGACAGCATATTCAAGGAGCTGTCCAGAAAGCTCACGCTTAAGCTCCTCTGCCTCCTCCTCATATTTCGGGAGCAGCATTACCGACTTGATATACACAAGTCTTGAAGCCATTGTGAGAAATTCCGACTCAATATCCATCTGATTTTCCTGCATACGGTTGATTTGCTCCATATACTGCTCAAGAAGCTCGGAAATCTGAATATCGTAAATATCTATTTTATTCTTTGAAATAAGGTTCAGCAAAAGGTCAAGCGGCCCTTCAAATACGGGCAGCTTGTATTGCAGAGTCGTTTCCATCGGCTGCCCTCCTCATTCAGTGAGCAAATAATCTGAATGGCTGATAGGCAAGCCAGCTCAGCGAATCGGTTAATCCGCCTGTTGCCCAATTAAGCACAGGATCAAGTACGCCAACATACATCAGAGCGAAGAGTCCTATAAAAAAGAACTGCTGGTATCTGTAGAAAAAGCTGACTGCGTTGTCGGGCAGAAACAGGAACAGCACCTTTGAACCGTCAAGCGGCGGAATAGGAATGAGATTGAACACTGCAAGACCGATGTTACAGGAAATATAGAAGCTGAGAAAAGCAAGTACAAACCTTCCGATTTCGGTAGTGTATAAAAATCCAAACGCAAAAATGTTAAGCGCAGTCAGAATAAGAAGTCCGACAAAAGCAGCAAGCAGGTTTGCAACAGGTCCCATAATTGCAGTTATTGCCATACCGAGCTTTGGATTTTTAAAATTCCTTGGATCAATAGGCACAGGCTTAGCCCAGCCGAAGCCGAACAGGAGCAGACACAGTGCACCCATAGGGTCAATGTGGCTCAGGGGATTGATAGAAAGCCGTCCTCTGTACTTCACTGCCTTATCGCCGAGCAGAGAAGCAGTAAATGCGTGTGCCCACTCGTGAAACGGCAGAATAAGAAATACAATTAAAAGAACTGCAAGAATTTGCGCAACTATTGCAGTAAAAGTAAAATTACCTCTTAAAAGCTGAAACAGCATATTATTCCTCCAAAATATCGGTTATAAAAGTTGAATACACTTAAAATATATTATATAATAAATCAGTCAAAAAAACAAGTTAAGAAATTTTGAAAAAACCCTTGCAATTTCTTAAAATTTCTGTTATTATAACAAAGTTAGGAAAATTAATCACAGATTTTAAGGAGGTGCAGACGCATGGCAAAATGTGAATTCTGCGGTAAGGATGTAAAGTTCGGTATCAAGGTATCTCACTCACACAGACGCTCTAACAGAACTTGGAAACCCAATGTACAGCGTGTTAAGGCTATTGTCGACGGTTCTCCGAAGCGTGTATATGCATGCACCCGTTGCTTGCGTTCAGGTAAGGTTACCAGAGCTAACTAATCATTATTGCTGACAAACACAAGAAAACCGCTCCACTTTTTGTGGGGCGGTATTTTTACCTTATAGAAAATTGCTCGAATACGGTCGGGCAAAGAAGGCTTGACAATATCAACCTATCTACTCGAATTGCGTGTCGAGACACTCGACTTTTTATGCTTTCTGCCCGTCAGATTTTTAGTCAAGCTTGGCAGACAAAACGCAATAACGCTGACTCATTACCTTTTATCAGCTTTTTTTGTAGGATAAATATGCGAATGCTTTACTGTTATATGCTCCAAAATTTGAATTTTGAGGTAAAATATAGCTGTTCAGCGTTGACAAATGACGCATTAAAGTGCTAAAATATTCATAAGCACCTACAGCGTTTAATCCCGTTTAAGGGGTTTTGCATATATGAAAGGAAGTAATTGATATGGAAAAGCAAAACATTGACTGGTCAAACATCGGCTTCGGATATATGCCGATTGGCGAGAGGTTTGTATCAAACTACAAGGACGGCAAGTGGGATGACGGAATTATGACCGAGGACGCTACCGTCACAATGAGTGAGTGTGCAGGTGTTTTGCAGTATGCCCAGACTTGCTTTGAGGGTATGAAGGCATACACAACCTGCGACGGCAGAATTGTTGTGTTCAGACCTGACCTTAACGCTCAGAGAATTGTAGACAGCTGCAAGCGTCTTGAGATGCCTGTATTCCCCAAGGAAAAGTTCGTTGACGCTGTCTGCAAGGTTGTCAAGGCTAATTCCGACTATGTTCCCCCATTCGGAACGGGTGCTACTCTTTATCTTCGTCCGTATATGTTCGGCTCAGGTCCTGTTATCGGAGTTAAGCCGTCAAGCGAATATCAGTTCAGAGTTTTCGCAACGCCCGTTGGCCCTTACTTCAAGGGCGGCGCAAAGCCTATTACAATTAAGGTTTCAGATTTTGACAGAGCCGCTCCTCACGGAAC
>CALZCU010000235.1 GCA_945632055.1 uncultured Ruminococcus sp.
TAACCCACTACGGAAGCAAAATTGAGTGCAGTCTCGGAAACTTTGTGATTCAAGCCAAAGACAAGGCGGTAATCAACCATTTCTTAAAGTACGGAATTGGCTCCCGCAAATCGGCAGGTTTCGGGTTTGCCGAACTTATCTCAGACGGATTGGAGGTGTAATATTTGAAACAAACAACAGATTTTTCATACGGCGGAAAATCCTACAACACCCTTTTGCAGCCGACCGATTGGAGGTATTCGGCCGCAATTACAGGGCTTGTTGAATTTTTCACCGAATTTGGAATTGACTACTTAGTGCTTGAAAATATCTCGGACAAGCCTAAAACAGCCATAAGCGGATTTGACGGCATTGTGTACAATCAGGAGGACATTACCGAAGACAGGTATCTTGAATTTGCCCAGTCACACTTTAGGAATTCAATGACCCACCTCACTATTGAGAATTTGCTTAAAAGCGATGAGTTTAACCGGGACGAAATAAAAAAGATAAACGAACTTATCAAAAGCAAAACCGTGTTTAAAGAGGTGTTTGGAAAAACAAAGTTTGAAGGAAGTAACGCTGAGTTTTTTCTGAATAAAATCAATGAAAACCGAGCAAAAATCATTAAAAGCACTTTCAGATACGGCAAAAATATGTACACAAACTTTTGCAATCAAAACCTTTTGTTTACCGACAGCAATAGGCATTGCAGGCTTAACGGATACAATGTTGACGAAGGGCGAAAAACCAAATATTTGGGATATTGCTTTAACAAAGACAGTTTTGTCATTAATGATATTCCCGAATTTGACTTTATTCCCTTTGCATTTTCAAACCCGAGTATGTACGAAACATACTTTGTAAACAACAATTACAGTATTTCAACGCTTGTTGAAACCAACAGAGAAATCAGCAGACGCCTTGATGACATCAATGATACCGACGCAAAGAACAAACTGCTTACGGTACTTAAAAACTCAAAGGACTTTATAGACTACGATGTTGAGATAATCTCAAAAAACCGTGACGAGGATTTTTACAAAACGCTTTTTGTTCGCTCGCAACGTCTGAAAAGGCTTCAAAAGCTGAAAGACCAAAAATTTAAATTCAGCTACAAAATCGGCGAAAATTATTACTTTAATCTTGATAAGGAAATATACGAAAAATGCCTAAATGATGAGGTGCTTGACGATTCTATTCTTTTTATGCTCAAAGTATTGTGCAGTGATGAAAATTCAAGCCAATACACATCATACCTTATTAAGAAGATGATAGAAATTAATCTTGAATGGAAAGGACAAGATGATATGTTAGCAAATGACATCAGAATTGCAAGGGGTGCAGGATACCATACAGCACTAAAGTTAAAAGAAGATAAGGCTGAAAATAAAATCAGCTCTTTTCAACAGAAAATAATAGGTGCGCTGATAGCTCACGATTATGACAGGGTAACCGAAATTCTTCTTAACCTATCTTCATACGCAGAAACCGAGTTCGGATTTATCTACAAATTTCTTGAAAACCCGGAAGAAAACAAAGACCTTGTATTTGCATTCGCCAGCGCATTTAATAAAAATTCAAATGATAAAGGAGACAACACAAATGAATAAAAACGCAATTACTTTAACAGTTATCGCTAATATGACCAGCAATTACGGAGAGGGACTCGGAAACATTTCAAGCGTTCAAAAAGTTTACAGAAACCAAAAGTCCTATGCAACTCGCAGCAGAGAAAGCCTGAAAAACGCAATTTGTGTTCAGTCCGGTTTGTATGACGATTTGCAGACCTCAATTGACGGCGCAATGCAAAAGCTTGTTGACAAAGACGGAGTAAACGCCGCAACTTGCCGTGCCCTTGAGGGAGGCTATATGTCTACAAGAGATTTGACATACATTCGCAACAGTTCTTTCTATCTTACCGACGCAGTATCACCCAACCCATTCATTAACGACACAAGATTCCACAACAATCTGTATCTTGCAACAAACTATGCAAACGCAAACGGTCTTAATGTTCAAAATAACGCAAAGGACGTCGGACTTATGCCGTATCAGTATGAATATGACAAGTCGCTTAAAATTTACAGTATGACTATTGCCCTTGACGAGGTGGGCGTTGACAAAAACTTTGACGCAGAAGCTGGCAATGAAGATAAATGCAGCCGTGTGCTTGCGCTCCTTGACGCAGTTGAGAACCTTTCGCTGGTTGTAAAGGGCAACCTTGACAATGCAGAGCCTGTTTTTGTTGTTGGCGGACTTTCTCCTCGCAAAACCCACTACTTTGAAAACGCCGTAACTATGGACAACAACAAGCTTCACATTGAACCGATTAAGCAAAAGCTTGGCGGCGACTTTAAGTGCGGTCTTTTGAAGAACGGAGAGATTGCCAACGAGGACGACATTGTCCGTGAGCTTGCACCTCTGAGCGTTCCGGAATTTTTTGACAAGCTGAGAGAGCAGGTCAAGAGCTACTATTCAGCCTGAGGTGATAAACTTTTATGAAAGCAATAAGACTTCATATAAAACAAAACACGGCAAACTATCGACGTGAAGAAACCGTAAACTGCCGTATGACCTATCCCCTGCCGCCGTACTCAACAGTTATCGGCGCATTGCACAAGGCGTGCGGCTATACGGAATATCACCCGATGAAGCTGAGTATTCAGGGCAGCTACGGCTCTCTTAAACGCAGGCTGTTCAAAGAGGATATATTTTTAAACTCTCTGCAAAACGACAGAGGAATCCTTGTAAAAATGAAAAATCCCGATATGCTTTGCTCAGCCTACGAGGTTGTTGCAACCGCCCTAAAGGCACAGGGAAACGACTTTGACAAGGGGATTACCATAAACGTTGCAAATCAAAAGCTGATAGAAGAATATCGGTTTTTGAACAGAAGAAAAAAGCATTTTGACAAGCTTAAAAAGAACGTTGTTGACAAATACTCCGCTAAGC
>CALZCU010000236.1 GCA_945632055.1 uncultured Ruminococcus sp.
GAATATGACTCCGTGGTTTCACAGGGGAGGACTTCACTCGGGCGGCCCTACTCCAACTCTCTATGTAGGTGCGGCAATGGTTATTCTTCGCACCTTTAACCCTAAAAACAGCATAAATTATATTGAAAAATACGGAATAACCTTTATGACGGGCGTACCGTCAATTCTCACGATGCTTGCCGACAGACAGGAAAAGCATCCTAAGGATATTTCAACGCTCAAGGGCATAATTACAATGGGAAGTCCTCTTGAAAAGGAAGCCTGCATACGCTTTCAAAGTGTGCTTACTCCCAATATTTTTAACGGCTACGGCACAACTGAGAGCTTCTGGAACACATTTCTCCGTCCGTTTGACTTGCCTGAAATGGCTGGTACTGCAGGCCGTTCCTGCACCGATGATGAGGTAAGGGTAGTCAGAATGTATGATGACAGAAAGGCTGAGCCTGACGATACTGTTCCTGCCGACAGCGTGACAGAGGGAGAAATAATAATTAAATGTCCGGGCAAATCGACCTACTGCTATGCCGACAATCCGGAAGCGACCGAGGAAAAATTCTACAAGGGCTGGATGTATACGGGCGATATAGGCACTTGGGACGAAAAGCAGTTTATTACCGTAGCAGGCAGAAAAGACGATATGATAATAAGCAAGGGTGAGAACATTTATCCTGCAAGAATCGAGGAGGTTCTCAATTGCCACCCGAAGGTTAGGGAAAGCATAGTTACAGGCGTTCCTGACAGCACAAGAGGAGAGTGCGTGGCGGCATATGTAATTCCCGAGGACAAAAGTCTGACGGTCGAAGAGCTTGCAGAATACTGCGCATCATCACCTGATATTTCAAGGTATCAGGCACCGAGATATTACCGCTTTGTAAACGAGCTTCCGCATACAGCAACAGGCAAAAAACAGCACTTTGTGATTAAGAATCAGGCGAAAAAGGATTTGTCGGAGGGCTTGCTTATCAAGGCATCACAGCGCAGCGGCAGTACGCAAAACAATTAATGAGGTGAATGAAATGAATGAAAATAGATATAAAAGACGGGCGGCATATTATGAAACCGACAGAATGGGCATTGTCCATCACTCAAATCATATCCGCTATTTTGAGGAAGCAAGAATACTCTTTATGCATAATATCGGGTGCGATGTGCTTGAGCTTGAAAAGGCAGGAGTGCTTATTCCGAATGTCGACGCATATGCAAGATACATCAAGCCTGTCAGCTTTTTTGACGAGGTGTATGTTGATGTAAAGCTTGTTGCCTTTAACGGCTCAAGAATGGAATACGACTATGTTGTGCGTATTTGCGACACTGATGAGATTGCCGCAACAGGTCACACAACGCACTGCTTTGTCAACAAGGATTTCAAACCTATGAGCATCAAGCGGTCGTTTCCCGAATATTATCAGAGATTAAAGGACAATACAGAAAAGCAATAAGAGCTTATTTACTTAAAAAAGAAAGGATGAGAAAAATGATTGATAAAATTTATCAGGAGGAATTTACCGAAAAGGTAATTAACTCAACAAAAACGGCAGTAGTAGACTTCTTTGCCGATTGGTGCGGACCCTGCAAGATGCTTTCTCCTGTTTTAGAGGAGCTTTCACGCAATAATCCCGATGTCGACTTTTATAAAGTAAACATCGATGAAAATCCGTCGCTTGCAGATGCGTATGATGTTCGTTCAATTCCCAATGTTGTAATTTTCAGGAACGGACAGGCTGTTGACAGGTCAATCGGCTACAGAACCGCCGAACAGCTTCAGGAGATTATCGGCAAAAACAAATAATTGATTGATTTACAATTGCATTACAGAACCGCCTTTCTGTTTGGAAGGGCGGTTTTGTTTTTTCTTTATATGAAATTGCTCGGAAACGGTCGGGCAAAGAAGGCTTGATAATATCAACCTGTCTGCTCGAATTACCTGCGGTGGTACACCGCCGAATTGCGTGTCGAGGTACTTGACTTTTTGGAAATTATGAAGATTTTGTTATAATTATTGAAAAATTCAGAAAAATGGCTTATAATACTTCTGTTAATCATATGCCAAAAAGGAGGAGCTGTGGTGTGAAACCGTTTGAAAAGCTTCCGCCGCAGTTTCAGTGCGAGGAAGTAAAGCAGTACTATGACATTCTTTGCAAAAAAAACTCAAGTCTTGTGCTTAAAAGAATAACAGATTTACTTTTTGCAATAATTCTGCTTATTTTTCTTATAATTCCTATTATAATAATAGCTGTTGCCGTAAAAACAACCTCAAAGGGACCGATTTTTTACAGGCAGGTTCGTGTTACAACATACGGCAGGGAGTTTAAAATTTTCAAATTCCGCACAATGGTCAACAACGCCGACAAAATCGGCTCATTAGTAACAACCCAAAGCGATTCGAGGGTGACAAAGGTCGGCAAATTCCTCAGGAAATACCGCCTTGACGAGCTTCCGCAGGTGTTCAATGTTCTGACGGGAAGTATGTCGGTTGTCGGAACAAGACCTGAGGTGCCAAAATATGTCGATAAATATGAGCCTGAATACCTTGCAACTCTCCTTATGCCTGCCGGAATAACCTCGCTTGCGTCAATTATGTATAAGGACGAGGAAAAACTTATTAGCTCCGAAAGTGATGTTGACAAGGTGTACCTTGAGAAAATTCTTCCTCAAAAAATGAGGTATAATCTCAGATATATTAAAAATTTCGGATTCCGTTCCGACCTGAAGATGATGATAAAAACCGTCAAAGAGGTGTTCAGTTAGGTAAACGGAGCTTTCTAATTCTCGGTAGAGGGGTATAAAATGACTGCGTTAAAAGAAAAGTTAAAGGACTCGTCTTTATTCAGAAAGCTGTATATAGCCGACCTGTTCTTTTGCAATATTGCCTTTTTGCAGCTTCCTGCTTATGTTCTGCTTGTTTTTCTTTTTGTCTGGG
>CALZCU010000237.1 GCA_945632055.1 uncultured Ruminococcus sp.
CTGCCAACATAGGCAATCCTGTCATAGCCGATAAACATCTTTGGCTTAAGTGTTTTGTAAAAGCTCATCGTGCTGTCAATTTCACGCATAATCTGTGAATCATCGGGCATAGCGTGAAAATTGAAATAAGCATTTGCCTCACGGAATTTCATCTTTTTTCGCCGTTTATAGACAACTCCCTTGTATTTCTTTTTCAGCTCCAGAAAAACTGTTGAATCCGAATCCGGAATTAAATAACTGCGAAGCCTGAGCTTTTCTTTATACACAGGCTTATCAATTGAGTTCCTTATAAGTCTGTAGTCATCGGTGTCATAGTAAATACTGTAAATCGTACTTTCTCCGTATTCATCAGAGCAAAGCCTGTCTGAAATGAGTCTGAGCAGTTCATCTTTCTGAGAAGAAGTAATTACATATTTCTTTTCTGTACGCTCAAACACAGTTTTTGCCATATCATCAAACCTCCTTTTCTGCCTGTATTATAAAAGCAAAACCTTAAAAAAAGCATAAATGCAGTAATCAATTCATTCAGAAAACTTATTTTTTAATCTTATTCCCGACTGTTACAAAGCAGTTCCTTATTAATGAAAATAGGTTTCAGCATTATTTAAGGCTTGTAGAGTAAAATCACAATTGGTATAATAGTATAGGAGTTGATATTATGCAAATACTGATTGTAGAAGATGAAAAAAGACTTGCCGATGCGCTAAAGCAAATAATGCTTGAGCAAAAATATATGGCTGATGTTGTTTATGACGGAAATGACGGGCTTGAATACGGAAAAAGCAACATCTATGATCTGATTATTCTTGATATTATGCTTCCGTATAAAAACGGATTTGAGGTTGTGCTCGAATTAAGACAGAACAAAATCAACACGCCTATTCTTATGCTTACTGCAAAGGACACCGTTCCTGACAAAGTGAGCGGACTTAACTGCGGTGCAGACGATTATATGACAAAGCCCTTTGCTCCCGAAGAGCTTATCGCAAGGATAAAGGCTCTTACACGGAGAAAGGGCGAGGTTGTGCTTGATGAAACAAGCTTTGACGACTTCTGCTTCAACGCTTCGGCGAATCAGCTTATTAAAGGCACAAAGTCGGTTCACCTTAACTTTAAGGAAGCAGAAATTCTAAAGCTTCTTTTGTCAAAGCCTGAAATAATTGTATCAAAGGAAGAGATTATTACTAAGGTCTGGGGATATGATTCCGACGCCTGTTCAAATAATGTCGAGGCTTATATTTCGTTTCTGAGGAGAAAGCTCAGCTTTATTAATTCTTCTGTAGAAATAAAGTCTATTAAAAAATTAGGCTACAGATTGGAGAAATCGCTGTGATTAAAAAACTGCGGAAAAATATTATACTCGTTAATATGCTGCTGGTAGGAACGGTTATTCTTCTGATTTTTGCCGTTGTGTGCATAAACAGCTATTCAACCGCAAAAAGCAATCTCGAACATTCTCTGTTTATGACGATTGACAAGAGCTTTGATGATTTCAGGCATCCGCCTGAGGTGTTCGGTGAAAAAAGGAACGACAATCCTCCGCAACAGCTCAATTCGTACATAATTGTATCGGCTGACGCAAGCGGAAAAATTCTCAGCAAGAATTTAAATAACGCTGAAATTGATGAAAACAAGCTTGAATTTGCAGTTATGACAGCCGTTTCGGGAAACAGGAAAAGCGGAGAAATTGACGAGCTTAATCTGATTTATACTAAGAACGACAAAAAAGACAGGATTACAATCGCTTTTGCCGATAATTCAAGCCTTTATTCCTCGCTGAGAAGCACTGTTTTTGTCTGTGCAGGACTTTTCGTTGCAAGTCTTGTTGTAATTTTTCTGATTAGTCTTGCACTGTCGGGCATTGCGGTAAATCCTGTTAAAACTGCATGGAGAAAGCAGAAGCAATTTGTTGCTGACGCATCTCACGAGCTGAAAACACCGCTTACCGTTATACTTGCCAATAACAATATTATGCTTGCGCACAGGGAGTCAAAAATTCAGGACGAAATAAAGTGGCTTCAAAGCACAGAGGAAGAGGCTCAGCATATGAAAAAGCTGATTGACCAGATGCTTTTCCTTGCAAAATCCGATTCAGATGATAAAAAGCCTGAGCTTTATGATGTGAATCTGAGCGAGATTGTTGAAGCGGCTACCCTTAATTTTGAACCGATTGCATTCGAGCAAAATGTTATTATCAGCTGTGATACAGACAAAGGAATTTGTATCAAAGGTGATACAACGCTGCTTACTCAGCTGTGCCATATACTGATTGACAATGCAATAAAGTATTCTTATAGGAACGAAGCCGTTACAATCAGTCTGAAAAAGAACGGTATGAACACGGTATTGTCTGTTAATAATAAAGGAAATACTATTGAAAAGGAAGAAATCCATCACATTTTTGACAGATTTTACAGAGCTGAAAAGTCGAGAACTACAAAGGGATACGGACTCGGATTATCCATTGCACAGAATATTGTAACGAGTATGAACGGCAAAATAAGCGTTGAGAGCAACCAAAACGAAGGAACAACTTTTACGGTTGTTTTTTAAACGGTTTACTATAATGAACAAAACGAGGGCTGACCTTTCGGTCAGCCCTGAATTTTTGCATTGTGTATTAATTATTTCTTGATAACAATCTGCTGAGCAATAGGTGCGTCAGGGTTAGTATCGGGGTTATCTGTATAGAATGTGAGGAATTCGCCTGAACCGAGCTTAGAGTCGTCAATTACAACCCACATCTCATTATCTACAAAGCCCTTGTAGTCGACTGTCTGTGTTGAACCCTTGTTTGAAACGATTACATTATATGTACCTGCACCTCTGTAGGTAAAGCCGTAATCAAACCATCCGTCGCCGTCCTCATCTGTTGCGGCAACACCCGGCCATACAGCCTTATCATCGGGAGT
>CALZCU010000238.1 GCA_945632055.1 uncultured Ruminococcus sp.
AGTCGTCAAGAAGATTGAGCTTTTGCATACTCTCGTTTGATACAACAAAGGTAGCCTTTGCTGTATTTAGGAGGTTTTCAAAATGCTTATAGCTAATATTGATTGAATCTGTGGGCGGTGCGTTGAAGGGAACGCCCTTTGTGTTGATGTCGATAGGCATTGCACGGTCGTAAACCTTATCTGTAATGGCAAAGGTAGAGTCATCGTTGTTAGCTGTACCGATGTACCACATATTCGGCGGAATCTGCAGCTGACCGTTTACAATATGCTTTGGGTCTGACGGCCACGCATTCGGGATAATATCAACTACCCACTCGTTGCGTGACGGCATTTCAAGAATTGAGAGCATTTCTGCAAAGTAGTACTCAACTCGAGCGATGTTCATCTCATCGAGGATTACTGCGTAAATGTTTTCATTATAGGAAGCCTCGTACATAGCACGGAGAAGCTCGGTTTCGTTGTACTTCTTTGTAAATTCGTTGAAGTAACCGAAAAGCTCGCTTCGGTCACGCCACGAAGGCTGAACAGATGCGATTACGGCAGGGTTGTTAACAAACTTACCGAAAGCGTAGGGAAGTGATGTTTTACCTGTACCTGAAATACCCTGAAGGATAATAAGTCTTGTTGAAGCAAATGCGGCAACAAAAAGACGGATAATCTTGATGTCGTAGTAAAGACCAAGCTGTGAGCAGGCAAAAAGTCTGAACTGGTCGCAGAATTCGGGAAGTGTAATCTGATTGTCGTAAATCGGCGGAACATACTCAGACCAGAGGTCGTCAATCTCGGTAAGCTTGTAGAAGCGAGAGCCGTTTGCCTCGGGATCTTCCTCTTCGCCGTTATTGAGAGCCTCAATTTCCTCACCGGTAAGCTCGGCAATTTCGTTGGGGTTAAGACCGATTTGCGAAACCTTCATAGAAAGGATTTTGTCCTTTTCAAGGTTTAAGCGCATAACCTCTTTATTGAGTGCCTGAACCTCTTTAACAAGAGAGTCGGTGTCTTTTCTTCTGCGGTGTGAGCGGATAAACTTTTTTACGGCGACGATGATGAGCCATACAACAAGTCCGAGCACAGCAACAAGAAGCACTATGGCAAGAATTGCAATACCCCAGGCAAGTCCCCCAAGCTCTGTGGTATAGCCGTTTATGATATTGATATAGGCAGGAAAGTCAAATGCCCCTCCTACTCCTGTAAACAAGCCTGTTATGATTGACCACAGCGAGCCAAAAAACTGACCGAGAAATTCAAACAGAAATTTAAATACTGTATCCACGGTACTTCGTCTCCTTAAAAAAATCTACCTTGATGTTTTATACATCTGAATTTGCGCTTTCCGATAATCAGCCGATTTCTTTGAGCTTCGGAACAGGCAAGACTGTTCCCTGCATTGTGTGCTGTTAAAAATCATACATTAGGAAAGCAAAGAATATGCAATGATTTGCGGTTTGATGTGGACATAATATTTCTTTTCCGCACAGGGCGGAAAAGAAATATATCCGTTACTAAATGGTGCACCTATGTGCATAGGGACAAAATATTTTAATTTAATTTTATCAAGCTTTAGCTATCAGCTTCGGAATTATCACTTTCGGCAGGTGTTTGTACCGTCGGCTCATTTTCCGAATCAGTATTCTGCTGTTGTCCGATTGAGGCGAGATATTCCTCAATAGCCTTCTTCTTAAGCTCCTCTGTAAGCTCGGAAGAATTGACAGCAGCCTGAGCTGTCTCAAGAGCCTTTTCCTTGTTGTAGGCAAGAAGATTCATAATAACTCTGATTGCTTCATAGACAAAGAAAAGAATCATCGGTAACAGAATACAGAGGAAAAATCCGAGCTGAGTTCTGATAAAGCTCAATACCGTACCCAAGCCGGGGATTTTAACGCCCGTATATTTAGCCACGATTTTGGACGAGGTTTGTAAATCCTTATCCGGCTCGGGATTTGTGTCTTTGTTGTCGCCCTGCGTTCTGTAATAGGTAATTGACTTATCGTTAATTACCTCTACAACACGGTGAGAGTTGAGAACATCTTCACCTTTAATTTCCATCGGAAAGGTTACCACATCGCCGACCTCATATTTTTCGCCGGGATCATTTGTTACCGTGGAAAAAATCAGGTCGCCTGTGTTGAAGGTATCCTTCATTGAATCTGACTGAACGCTTAAGGGTGCAATACCGAAAATGTTGGGAACCCCTGATGACTTCGAGGTTAACGACAGTGTGACTACGAGTATCGACACTATCAGAATTAAAACAACAATAATGTCAATAATTATATTGATTATTCTTTTTAACGCTTTGCTCATTCAAGGGGTCTCCAATCATTGGGAATATGCAATACTATTTAATTATTCTTCAACAGGGTCACCTGTTACATCGAATCTAAGCTGAGGAATAGGCTGACCTGAGTTAGCGTTCTTACAATCTTTATCCTGTCCTTCAAACCATACATACAGATCATAATAAGCCATTTTTCCGGCGTCAAGATCAGGAACATCGATTTCTGTTGTATTGTTGCAAGTAATTGTTGTTGAAGAAACGGCTGTTGAAGCTGTTGCAGATACAATAGGATAATAGCTTTCGCCCTGATTATCATATACATTTGAAGCAAATGTACCTGTTGTTGTAACTACATCGGTATCAGAAGAAGCACCAGCCTTCGGTACTAATGCAATTCTTGCATAATCAGAAGCATCAGCCAAAGCAAGGAACTTAATTTTAATGTTTGTAACCTTGAGTTTACCATCATTCTTAATATTCAGTTCGTTAACATATACATAATCAGGATCAAGCTTACCGTCTTTGGTAGCAGCAGCAAGTGTTGTTTTGTCTATAGCACCAGTACCGTCTACAGCGTCAGCTTTAAACCAGCTTGAACCATCACCTGATGAAGCAGGGAACATAGTTTTAGCAGTA
>CALZCU010000239.1 GCA_945632055.1 uncultured Ruminococcus sp.
TTAAATGGTATGAACAGCTTTTTAAAGATGACAACATTATGAATGCCCTCGGAAATACGCTTATTATCGCAGTGCTTGCTTCGATTTTTGCAACAATACTCGGCACTGCCGCTGCAATCGGCATTTGCAATTTCAAGGGCAAAAAGCGGCTTATTATTCAGAATGTGTCAAATATTCCGATTATCAGCCCTGATATTGTTATGGGTGTTTCGCTGATGCTTCTGTTTACATTTTTAGGCGTAATGTTCAATTTTGAAATGGGCTTTTTTACGGTGCTTATTTCACATATCTGCTTCTGCGTTCCGTTTGTAGTTCTCAATGTTATTCCGAGAATCAGGAGAATGGACAGCAGTATTTATGACGCCGCTCTTGATTTGGGCTGTAATCAGTGGCAGGCATTTTACAAGGTTGTCATTCACGAGCTTATGCCGGGTATTTTTTCGGGACTGCTTATGAGCTTTACCTATTCGCTTGACGACTTTATTATTTCCTACTTTACAAGAGGAGCAAAATTCCAGAATCTGTCCATTGAGATTTACTCAATGACGCACAGAAGAATATCACCTAAAATCAATGCTCTTTCAGCTCTGCTTTTTCTCGCCGTTCTGACGATTATGATTTTAATTAATCTGCGTGAAAGACACGAAGAAAAGAAACAGGCAGAAAAGACTTGATAATATTAATAAACAAGGGAGATTGAGAAATGAAAAAGATCATCAGTATTATCCTTGCCGCATTAATGGCGGCATCTGCATCGGCAAGCCTGTCAGGCTGCGGCGGAAGCAACGGCAGTGACAACGGCAATGAGAACAAGGGTGAGGTTAATGTCTACAACTGGGGAGAATATATCTCCAACGGTGAGGACGACCTTATGGATGTTATCGAGGAATTTGAAAACGAAACAGGCATCAAGGTTAATTACACCACCTACGAAACTAACGAAGAGCTTTATAATATGCTGAAAAACAGCAATGTAAGCTATGATGTAATTATTCCTTCGGACTATATGATTGGTAAGCTGATTGAAGAGGATATGCTGCTTGAGCTTAACTACGACAACATTCCTAACTACAATAATATTATGGAGCGCTTTAAGAAGCTTCCCTGTGACTCCGACGGAAAGTACACTGTCTGCTACAGCTGGGGCGTTACTGCAATGGTTTATGACAAAACAAAGGTTGACAAAAAGCCGACCTCTTGGGAAGCACTCTGGGATGAAAATCTTAAGGGACAAATGCTGATGTTTAACAACAGCCGTGACGCTATGGCTATTGCAATGCAGCTTTGCGGAATAAATCCCGCAAACTTTACAAAGGCTGATGTTGATAAGGCTGCTAAAAAGCTCGCTGAACAGAAGCCGCTTCTTAAGAAATATGTAATGGATCAGGTATTCACCGAAATGGAAAAGAGTCAGGCAGCGATCGCTCCGTACTATGCAGGCGATATTATGACAATGATGGACGCAAACAGCGATCTCGACTATGCTATGCCCGAGGACGGCGCAAATCTTTTCTATGACGCAATGTGTATTCCCAAATGCAGTAAAAACAAGGAGAACGCAGAGGCGTTTATCAACTTTATGCAGAAGCCCGAAATTGCGGCAGAAAACTGCAAGTATCTGAACTACGCTACACCTAATCAGAAAGCGTTTGACGAATGTCTTGACGAGGAAATAAAGAAAAATGAGCTTATCTTCCCGAGTGATGAATATCTTGAGAAATGCTATGTTTTTGCAAATGTTTCCGATGATGTTTACGCTTATATGCAGGAGCAGTTTGTTAAAATTCAGGCTGACTGATTAGTATAAATATAAATAATTATAACAAAAGGCTGACCGAACAACAAAACAGTTTCGGTCAGCCAATAATTTTATTTAGAAGTATTTGTTATTTGCGGACAAACAAAATTCCGAGCGTGTTGGGTCCGCAATGTGAGGTTACGGTACAGCCAGCGGTGGTTTCAATAATTTCTTCAAAATCGGGGCAGATTTCAAGGATTTTTTTCCTTACTGCTTCAACATCATCTGCACTGCATTTTGTATGCGTGATAAATATTCTCTTCTTGTTGATGTCTTCTCTGCCTGTTAAGCGTTCCTGAACATAGTTGAGAATAACACGGCTGAAAATTCCTCTGTACTTTTTACCGGGGTGCATCTTGCCGTCATTAAGCTCTATGCAGGGCTTTAGCTTCAGAAGATTTGCACCGAATGCGGCAAGCGCTGAGCATCTTCCGCCCTTGTAAAGGTAATCAATGCTGTCTACAACAAAGCTTGCCTCAATTTTTGAAGTGATGGCAGTACATTCCTCGTAAATCTCCTTTGCACTTCTGCCCTCCTGAGCAAGCTCGGCACCGTGAAGCACAGCAAGCCCCTGTCCTGTCGAAAGGCTGCGTGAGTCTACAACATAAGCACCGCCGACCTCTTTTGCCGCCATACAGGCATTGTTGTAGGAGCTTGAAAACTCACTGCTGATATTGAAATGCACTATTTCATAGCCCTGCTCGTGCCAGAAAGTGAACACCTTTAAATAATCTTCATAATTTGCCGCACTTGTCTTTGGCAGCTTGCCGTTTTTATCGACAAAAGCGTATATATCATCGGGGACAATTTCAATTCCGTCAGCACCGATTTTGTCGCCGAGTGAAACATAAAGCGGCACAACTGCTATTGAATATTTTTCAATCAGGTCTTTTGAGAGGTCACAGGTACTGTCAGAAATAATCTTTACTTTCATTATTTTTCACCAAATTTTTCTATTTTTTATTTAATTATTGTTGAGTTTATTCTATCATAATTATATGAAACAGTCAATAGAAAATACACTTTTTCGCTGAATACTGAGGAAGCACTGATTAAATCGTTTGTGCATATTGCGCCGTCAGATTTTTCGTCAGG
>CALZCU010000240.1 GCA_945632055.1 uncultured Ruminococcus sp.
GCAAGAGAATTCAAATCCTCAAGCGTTGAGGATACAACCTGCCTTGGAACACAGGGCTATGCTGCTCCCGAGCAATACGGCGGTCACGGTCAGACAGATGCAAGAACTGATATATATTGCCTCGGTGCAACTATGTATCATCTTGTTACAGGACATAATCCGAGTACACCCCCGTATGAAATGTATCCTATCAGGCAATGGAATCCTATGCTTTCATCAGGTCTGGAGCAGATTATTCTTAAATGTACCCAGAGAAATCCCGAGGACAGGTATCAGTCCTGTGCGGAATTGCTTTATGCTCTCGATCACTATAAGGACTTGGATATAGAAAATCAGAAGGTTCAAAGGTTCAAATGGAAAACCTTTGTGGCATCACTTATAATGACCGTCGTAATGCTGCTTGGTACGGTCGGGTTCAGTTTTGCTTCCTCGGCGATGACGGCACAGACATATTCATCGTTAATAAACGATGGCGACAATATAGCAGGAAGTGTAGACTTATCTGGTGATACACAAAAAGAGGCAGAAAATAAATATATTATTGCCATAACAGAGGTTGAGCCGGGCAATACAGAAGCCTATGTTCAGCTGCTTAAGCTGTACATGAGTGACAATAAAATATCAAGCGGCGAGTATACAACTATCCAGAAGTATATTAACCAGTATGAAGAACAGCTAAAGAATAATGATGAAGGTAAATATATTAATGAGCTGGTTGCTTCTCTTGCCGATGATTTGTTTTTCAGCTTTGACATAAAAAACGGAACAAGCTCAGTAGGTATCGGATACTCAAGTAAATGGTATAAAAAAATAGCGGAGTCCTCTTTTGCTGATGAGGATAAAAAAACCAAGGCTGACCTATTGTATACCATAGCCAATAACTATAATACGAAGGGAAAAATGGGCGATAACGGAGAAACCGATATGTCGTTCAGCGAGTATTGGGATAGACTTCAGCGACTTCTGGACACAAATACGGTAAGCAAAAGCAATTTGCTGATTGCCTTGAGAATGTACCGCTTTGTTGCGTCCGAGATGATATCCAATGTTGAAAGCTGGAGAATGTATAATATTCCGGAGGATGAATATCTGGCTGCATTTGACAATATCAAAAGACAGACAGATGAAATCATTGGAAGCGATGTTTATGAGCTTAATAAAGAGAATCTTGATGTTTATGTAGACGATATATATTCCTTTGTTGAAAGCGCTAAAACAGAGGGCTACGGCAAAAAACAGACAAGTTTGGAAGGCGGGGAATAACTAAATGAATACATCGGTCATTGGTACTTTAAATACCTGCTTCTGGGTGTGTTTATCATTTACGGTTTTATTTTTCGTGATTTCGGTTATTCTGTTCTTTGTGTTTGATATTAAAACAATTTTTAATATCAAAACAGGTCGTGCCCAGGCAAAGACAGTAAAGGAAATGAAGGCTGCCAACGAAAGCACCGGAAGATTAAGGGTTGACGGCAAAACACAAACCTCAAAGCTTTCTGAAAAAGAAAAAGATGCAGGACGGATTCCTGCTGTCACTCCTCCGCCGCCCGACACACGGAATCAGTATTATAACAGCGGCTCAGAGGACACTGAGGTTTTATCGCAGAAAGAAGCTAAGAATAATGAATACGGCAATTACGGTTATGCCGAAACATCTGTATTGTCCGAAAAAATGACAGATGATTTTAAAAGACCTGCTGTTTCACAAAATGCAGGTGAAATTAAACTCAGAGTTGTGAAAAAGGCTGTGTATATTCATACAAACGAAGTGATTTAGGGGAATACTGATTAAATTGTTTGCGCAAACAGATCTCAGAGTGATTTATTCAGTGCTTACTGAACACAGCACCGCACAAACATTATGTGCGGAATTATCTTAATAACATCAGGCTCAACAGCAGTTAAGGAAGCACCGATTAAATCGCTTGTGCAAACAACTATCAGTGTGATTTAATCAGTGGTTCCTTAATCAATCTGCTGTTGAGAAATTGTCTTATTCGGAGGGGTATTTTGAAAAAGGATATTTTACTGTTTAGAATTTCGTGCGTATTGTTTGCAATATCTTCCTTCTCAATTTTATTGTCGTTTATAGGCGATTATAAGGGAAACGGAATATCGGTATTATTTGCAGTGCTGACAGGAGTGCTGTTTTGGACAGGCTTGGTTTTCGGCATCGTATCAATTTTACTTGTAAACAAGCACAGAAAAAAATCCGAAAAGAAAAAATCTGTTGACTATATAAGCAGGATTCGCAGAACAGGAGCCGCCTCATTTTTCAGCAACAAATTAGCGGCTAAAGTCGATATTGCGATGGTTGCGTTGTTTATATTAATGTTGGTTACTATGTTTATTCCTGCTGTAAGCCAGAATATTACATTGGTATTTGTGGCTTTCTTTATGTTTTCAGTGTATATGCACTGTATGCTAAATGGAGTAAACTATAAATATATAAATTCAAAAAATGAGGTGTGTAAAAAATGAACAAGAAGTTTGCCGTTTCCAAAAAGCTTTGTGCGTTGTTTTTGTCCTTGCTTATGATTATCGGCACTGTCCCGATTTCTTCGGCAATTGACAATGCTACAGACACGCCGAACGGCGGAAGCAGTCAGTCGACGCCCGATGAGGCTGAAAAGCCGGAAAATCCCGATGACACTCCATCGGAAAATGAAAAGTATCCCTCGCTGACGCTCAATGAAAATGCAAAATCATACGAAGCCGAAAGCGGAATGACTTACTATTCGGGAGAAACAATAAAGTCAATGCTTATTAAGTCCCGTCCCGATTCGCAGGTATGCGATGCTGTCAGAGCTGACTTGGAGGGAGATAGCAAGGCTAATTTTAAGCTCTCCCTGACAAACAACAGTAGTGAAGCTGACCTTAGAGCTGACAGT
>CALZCU010000241.1 GCA_945632055.1 uncultured Ruminococcus sp.
TCTATTCAGTGTGGCGGGGATTGTACTTACTTTCTTTTCCATATTTTCACCGTTCCATTCTTAAATTTAAAATTCACCGTATCATCGAAAACTGTAATACGCTCAATGTCTGCCGCCACCTTCGCCTTGAAGTTTTCACCTAACAACCTTTCAGCCGCCTCAAGAAGTTCACTTTCAGGTAAGCGTTTCATCTGACACACAGTTCTCGGCTGTGAACAGCACCAAACTTTCTTTTTACCATAATTACTTCTCTTGCATTTGCAGCCACAAGAGCCACATAGTATCTTGTTAGTAAAAGCGTTCTGTCCTCGTTGACCGTTATACTCACGAAGTATGGTCTTGCAATTCCCATTCTGCATTGAAAACTCTATACGGTCATTATAGAGGGTAACTTGCCTTACTTCTCTTGAAAAGGCTCTCTCATCAAAAGTTCCGCCCAAAACCTGTGCAGCAGCATCTATCAGTTCTGTTTCCCAAATCGGTCGGCATTCACAACTCTTCATACCTTTACGCTCTCTTGTGTTACAGACCCATCGTTTTCTACTCCCGGAGGTTCTTCGGCTGATTCCTAAGCCGCAATATCCACACTTTACCTTACCTGAAAAAACTGTAAGGTTATTCTGGTTATTAGGAAACAGTTCTGCTCTCCGTTGCCTTATTCCCAAGGCTCTCTGATAATCTTCTTCGGAAATCAAAGGTTCAAACATATCATCCACAAGATACATAGGAAGTTCTCCCTTGTTTCTCTTGCGGATATGACCTTCGGTCATGTAGTTTTTCTGAAGCACCATTGTACCTGTGTATGACCGACTTGATAGAATTCCCTTGACGGTTGTCTGCTCAATAGGCTTTCCCATCTGTCCGGTCACACCACGCTTTGCCAGAGTTTTTGCAATTATGTAGGCTGATTCCCCGTCAAGGTATCTGCGGTAAATTTCCTTTACAACTTCGCCCTGTTCAGGGATAATGCGGAACATTTCGCCGTCCCACTCATAGCCATACGGTGCCTTGTGACCGTTGGGAATGCCTTTTTCAAATCGTTTTCTGGTAGCCCATTTGACATTTGCGGAAATACTTCGGCTTTCTTCCTGTGCAAAAGACGCAAGCAGCGTGAGCATCAATTCACCGTCTTCAGCAAGTGAGTTGATTTTCTCTCGTTCAAAATAAACGGCTACTCCAAGCTCTTTTAGATGCCTTGTGGTATTTAGGCAATCAACTGTATCTCTCGCAAATCGGCTGATACTCTTAACAAGCACCATATCGATTTTGCCGGCTTCGCAATCTGCGACCAGTCTATTAAACTCATCACGGTGTAATGTACTCGTTCCTGTTATTCCCTCATCAGCATAAACCCCGGCATATTCCCATTCAGGGTTCTTTTGAATAAGGGAGCTGTAATAACTCACCTGTGCCGAAAGAGAATGCATCAGCCTTTCGGTTTCAACAGAAACTCTGGCATAAGCTGCAACTTTCAACTTAGTCTTTATCTTTGGTACACTCGGTGAAATTTGTGTAATTCTTGGCATTAAACCACCTCCCAGTATGGTGATATTACCGTAGTAACCACACTATTGCAAGTTAATATTTGAGAATAAAGTGCCGAATATAGGGCTATATTTTTGTTGCATCTTTGTATCAAACTGCTTGTACTCCTCCTCGGAAATCAATCCCTTTTCAAGCATCTGACGGGCGGCACTCATTGTCATTTGGTAGATAATTTCACGCTTTCCTTCTTTCTGACTCATCATCTGCCACCACCAAATCTGTCCTCAATATAACATTCGTGGGAGCAATATTTTCTGTTGGCATTACCGTAAACCGTAAAAGTCTTTTTGCAGACAGGACATATGTAGTCATAGTTTGCTTTTCTCTGCACTTGGTCAAGATGGCTGTTCCACCATTTCATTCTGCATTTGTCAGAGCAAAACTTCTTCTGCTTTCTTCCGGGATTCTGCGGTACTGGTTTTCCGCAACACTTACATACTGCAACTTCCGCAGTAAGATTAACAACCACTCCGCAGAGCTTTCTTCGTTGGCAGAAACTTTTCACCGTATTTTCTGATAATCCGAGCAACTTACTAATCTTCTTATATCCGTTTCCGGCTGTACGGAGATTTGTAATCTTCTGACGCTGTTCATCTGTCATAACTTTAGTCCTCCTATCGTTGAAAGGTCATCCTTTCTGACAGCTATGCAGCCCAGTCGACTTAATTTCCGAAGTTTGAGAAAAAATGGGCGTAAAAAATAGCTCTGTGTATAACCTCTTCCTTTACATCTTTCGTCTACAGACAAAAAAATAATGCCCGTCAGAGAAATTAATCTCTAACGGGCATAAGTACTTTAAAGATATTCAGTTAAATTTTTGTTGTGTAGTCAAGTGCAATCCAGCCGGCACCGCTCTTCAGCTTGCCCCAGCCTTTGGTGGAGCCTGTGCCTTGCTTTGTTTCGACAATGGTGAAAACTCCCTTGCCTGTGAACTTGCCTGTTGTGGCGTAGTTTGTGCCGGGGCCTTTGCGGATATTCAAATCTGAAATTGAAATCTGCACCTTGAAGGAGCCAGTGCTGTTCGTGGCTTTTGATGTATAAACAGCCTTTCCTCTCTCATCAAAGACTGAATAGCCCTTGTTTTTGTCAGCGCACTTCTTTGCATTAGACAAATCGTAAAAAGCACCCTTTTGCGATTTTACATCTTTCCAGGTTTTTCTTACACGATAGAGGGTTTTCTTTGTTGTTGTTGAAGATGTGCCTGAGCCAAGCTGTGCGTTTACTTCCTTTGCAATCTGACCGTGGAGATTGTAGAGATAGTCACCGGGACAGGACTTGTTTGCATAATCCCTGTGAACCGTCATATTACAGCCGTTAAGGTGGTTCATTCGCTCCGACTTGT
>CALZCU010000242.1 GCA_945632055.1 uncultured Ruminococcus sp.
CTGCAAAAGTTGTAAGCACTGCTTGTATGGAGAATACCTATTACCGTATATTCTGCAAAATGAGCCGATTTGCGCACAATATGATCGGTCAGCTCAGCATTGAAGCCGAACTGTCTGAAAAACGACTGCAAGAATCCCATTACATTTTCACTCTCCTCTGCCGAGGCTTCGGCAGGCATTGCAGAATGAATAAAAGCAAAGGCAATCATTGCGGCTGTAAATATGAAGATTATCACTCTGAACCGAGTTGAACCTGCTCTGTTTTTCATAAAATCACCTACATATATTTTACTTGAATTAAAATTAATGTCAATGAGTCATTTGTTAATTTATCAGAATGTATAAATTAACAGCTGAAAAATGTTGCTAAAATATTGAGTTTTATAACATATTGGTATTGAAATAAAAGGTTATTTCTGTTATACTTAATTGGAATTTTGTTGATAAATTAAATCATTCTGAAAAGGAGTAATTATGTTAAATTATCTGATTGTATTTTTGATTTCTATGGTTCCGATTATTGAGCTTCGAGGTGCTATACCTGTTGCTATAGGAATGGGACTTGACCCTGTAATATCATATATAGTCTGTATTGTCGGCAATATGCTCCCTGTTCCGATTATCTTTTTCTTTGCAAGAAAGGTGCTTATCTGGGGCAAGGATAAAAAGTACATAGGAAAATTTTTCACATTCTGCATTGAAAAAGGCGAAAAAGGCGGCAAAAAGCTCAAGCAAAAGGCCGGAAGAGGTCTTTTTATAGCACTTATGTTATTTGTCGGAATACCTATTCCGGGCACAGGTGCTTGGACAGGAACACTTGCCGCAAGCTTTCTTGATATGGACTTCAAGAAGAGCGTGTTGGCTGTTATGCTTGGTGTGCTTATTGCAGGCGTTATTATGGGACTTGCAAGTATGGGACTCTTCGGCGGAATCAGTGCGCTGTTTGCACCGAAATCATAAAATATACACTCGGGCGGCAATTGCTGCCCTTGTTTTTTAGGTGGAGTTATGCAGAATAATAATAATTTTGACGCTGTAATAATCGGCGGCGGTGCTTCGGGACTGATGTGCGCCGTTTCGGCAAAGCTGAAGAATAAAAATAGAAGAATTGCCGTAATTGAAAAGAACGACCGTGTGGGGAAAAAACTGCTTTCAACAGGCAACGGAAGGTGTAATCTCACAAATAAAAATATAAGTCCCGATAAATACTGCGGAACATTTAAAAAGCAAAGCGGTATTATTTTTGAAAAATTCAATACGAAAAAGCTGCTTGATGTTTTTAAAAATCTCGGACTGCTGACAAGCTGTGACAGTGAAGGCAGATATTATCCTCTTTGCAGGCAGGCGAGCGCAGTGCTTGATGTTCTCAGATTTTCGTGCGAAAGGCTCGGAGTTGAGATTTTTTGCAGTGAAAGCATTAGAAGCGTGAAAAAAAGCGGAACAGGCTTTGCAGTCAAAACAGAGGACAGCCTGTTCTCAGCTAAAAAACTTGTTATAGCAAACGGCTCTAAGGCTTCGCCAAAGCTCGGCGGCAACTCAAGCTCAGCCGATTATCTGAAAAACTTCGGTCATTCCCTTGTTCCCTTCTCCCCTGCGCTGTGTCCTGTTAAGGTTCAGTCGGATATTTTAAAGTCATTGAAAGGTATAAGAGCATCGGCAAGAGCTGTTTTGCTGGACAGAAATAATAATTCCATTAAAGAAGAATCAGGAGAGGTGCAGTTCGCTGACGGTGCGCTGTCGGGAATATGTATTTTTAATCTCTCGCTATATGCAAAGAACGGACAAACAATAAGGCTTGATTTATTACCCGATATTTCTTTAAGTAAAATATACTCTTTGATTAACAATAATAAAAAACTGTTTTTTGATTTGGAGCTTGACAATATTTTTACGGGGATTTTTCAGAAAAGGCTTGCACAGGCTTTGATAAAATCGAGCGGAATTAAGGATTTTTCAAGAAAATGCCGCTCGCTTACTGATGATGAAATCAGTCGGCTTGCTAATAAAGTTAAAAGTCTGGACTTCCCTGTTATTGAAAACTGCGGCTTTGAGCAGGCTCAATGCGCTCTCGGCGGTGTAAAAGGACAGGAAATTGATGAAAATACTATGCAAAGCAAGCTTGTGAGAGGACTGTTTGTTTGCGGAGAGGCTGTTGACCTCTGCGGCGAATGCGGCGGTTACAATCTTCACTTTGCATTTTCAAGCGGATTTACGGCAGGTGAAAATATATGATAAGGCTAAACAACATTCATATTGAGCTTGACTACAGCGACGACACGATAAGAGCTAAGGCGGCAAAGGAGCTGAGAATTGATAAAAATGCAATAAAATCAGCTTCAATTTTCAGATGCTCGGTTGACGCAAGAAAAAAGGATAATATTTTTTTTCTGTGCTCTATTGATGTTGAGCTTAACACTAACGAGGATAAGGTGCTTAAAAAATGCAAAAATGCTGTGAAGGTTACACCCTATGAATACAAAATTAAAAAGTGGAACGGCAAAGCTTCACCTGTAGTTGTAGGAATGGGACCTGCGGGAATGTTTGCGGCTCTGATTCTTGCACAGAGCGGAGCAAAGCCGATTGTAATTGAGCGAGGCAAAGATGTTGACAGACGAAACGAAGATGTGCAGAATTTCTGGCTTACGGGAAAGCTGAACGAAAGCTCAAATGTTCAGTTCGGCGAGGGCGGCGCAGGAACATTTTCTGACGGAAAGCTGAACACAGGCACTAAGGATATAAGACAGCGCAAGGTGCTTGATGAGTTCGTCAGCCACGGTGCTCCTAATGAGATTTTGTACAACGCTAAGCCTCATATAGGTACGGACAGGCTGAAAATCACCGCCAAAAACATCAGGGAAGAAATAATTTCACTCG
>CALZCU010000243.1 GCA_945632055.1 uncultured Ruminococcus sp.
CACTATGACACTTTCAGCAATTCTGCTGCAAAGATGTCGTGGGCTCTCCGAGGGGGTGTAGGGCGTTGCCCTGCTTACTGCGGTAAGCACCCAGCAGAGCTGCCCTTTGAAAATGGCACCCTGCACCCCGCCGAAACTTTCGTATTGCTCACTACCACCCGAAAAAGAACATTGCAAGATTGCGAAAGTCCCGCACCTTTGCAATGTTGCAACCTTAAAAGTTGCCTGCTTCTTTTTCATCGGGTAGTTCCCAATACCATTGACTGCCTTCCTTAACAGACCGCACCCTCAGCGTTTTCTTCGCTTCGTCAAGCACTCGTTTGGAGATACCCAAACGCTGTGCTTTCTGCAGCACGATTTGTTGCGGATACTTCCCATCGGAAAGGCAGTCAACGATGAGGCTTTCAGCCATATCGGATTTCTTCTCACGACTAACACCGCTGAGAAGATCGTCGATAGAAATATCATAATGACCGAGCCATCGAAACCCGTTTGCTTCGCTCAGTTCAAAGGCAATAGGTTTACCTTCCGGTGCAAGTGATGACTTTTGATGTGCTGCCACACGCACCTCCGGCTTGTCCTTTACTCTGCCGACCACAAGGACGCTTCGTGCCGTTGCTTGAAAGTCAATAGAGCCAAGACCTCTATAATTGGATTTATTACCCTGCGCCTTGTTCAAATGCCCTACAAGGATAATCGCACAGCGATATTTCTCTGCGATCCTGCCAAGTTGGGAGAGAATATTTCTGACTTCGTTCGCTCGGTTCATATCGACCTTAGCGCCGATATACGCCTGCATCGGATCCAAGATAATTACCCTTGCTCCCGTTTCAGCAATAGCCTTTTCTACACGCTCGTCAAGCATTGTAAGCGCCGCTTCGGATTCGTCTATCACCTTAATCTGTGAGCAGTCCGCATTGCCTGCAAGCAGGCGGGGCTTGATGGTATCACCAAGTCCATCCTCTGCGGTCTGATAGATGATTTTGATCGGCTCACGTGCGGTATCGTCGCAGGGAAGTTTTTCTCCCCTCGACAACAGCGCCGCCAACCGCAAAATCAAGGTTGTTTTACCTTCGCCGCCGTCACCGTGAATGATTGTCAGTTTCCCGTATGGGATATAGGGATACCACAACCATTCCACTTCCTCGACGGCAACCTCATCCATACTGATGATTTTAAGTTCTGCCATAGGCATTACCTCCTTTCAATTTTCATCAAAACTATTGAAATTGAAGGAGAAGTCGGTTATAATAAGGACAGTACATTTTTGAGAAGACTGTTCCGTATCTGCGCCAACAGATACATTGGGAACAGTCTTTTCGGTTTTATACGCCAACGCCGCCGTCTCCTTTCATTCCATATAAGGTGGTGTTTATCTGCTCAATGGTGTCGAGCAGTTCATCGGTTACGTTGCCGCCGCTTTCGATACGCTTCAGTTCTGAAAGAACAGCGGCAAGCTCATTGCGAAGTGCCTTATACACTCTCGGATTACCGACTACCGTTATCTCCTGCTGCAAGGAGCGAGAACAAAGGTAGTCTTGTTTAGTCAGTCCCGACAGCCTTACGTTCGTATCGAGCTGATCGGCTTCTTCGGGAGACATACGGAAAGCAACAGTTTTGCTTCTCCAACGGTTGTGACGGTCAAGATTTTTAGCAGACATTGGTTATATCCATCCTTTCATAATCTAATTTCTTTGCCATTTCCACTTGCTTTGATGGAAACAGATGTGCGTATCGGTAGGTTATCTCAATGCTTTCGTGTCCTACACGGTCAGCGATTGCCACCGCCGAAAATCCCATATCAATTAAAAGGGAAATATGGCTGTGTCTGAGATCGTGAATACGAATACGCTTTACCCCTGCGGCTTTTGAGCCACGCTCCATCTCTCTGCTCAAATAATGCTTTGAGATATTGAAAATGCGGTCTTTTTTGCCCACGCCGTAGAGCATACCGAGATAATCCTGCATTTCTTCACAAAGAAACTGCGGCATTTTAATGGTACGGTTGCTTTTCTTGGTTTTAGGTGTGGTAATCACATCCCGCCCTTTCAAACGCTGATAGGATTTGTTAATGGTAAGCGTACCTTTTACAAAATCGAAATCGGCAGGGGTTAATGCCAACAGTTCGCCTTCACGGATGCCGCACCAATATAAAACCTCAAAAGCATAGTAGGAAACGGGTTTGTCCATCATTTCATCCGCAAACTTTTTATACTCGTCTTTTGTCCAAAACTTCATTTCCTTGCGTTCCTCTGTGCCCATATTTCCGGCTTTGGAAGCGGGGTTGGAACGAAGGTCATAGTGTCTGACAGCGTGGTTAAAAATGGCGCTGAGTTGATTGTGGACGGTCTTGAGATAGGTCTGCGAATATGGCTTGCGGTTTTCGTCACGGTAGGCAAGCAGTTCATTCTGCCACGCCATAACATCCTTCGTGGTTATCTCGCTGATAATTCGCTTTGCAAAGTAAGGCATAATCTTGGTTTCCACGATATGCTCTTTGGTCAGCCAAGTGTTTTCTTTCAAGCGGGGCTTAATATCGTTTGCATAAAGCTCAAAGAAGGCTTCAAAGGTCATATCCATATCGGCGGCGTTCTGCTGCTGAAAGGTACGCTCCCATTCGACTGCTTCTTTTCTTGTTTCAAATCCTCGCTTGCATTTCTGCTTGCGTTCGCCCTTCCAATCTAAATATCGGGTAAGGACATACCAAGTGCCGTTGTCGCTCTTGTATACCGGCATTTATATCACCACCTTTCCATTGTGATAAAGTCTTTCGTAGAAATACTCTCGGTTGATACGCCCTGCGATTGTTATGAAGCCTTTAGCTTTTAACTCATCGTTCAACTGTCTTATGACCTTATAGGCGAATGAAGTTG
>CALZCU010000244.1 GCA_945632055.1 uncultured Ruminococcus sp.
CTAACAGGGACGGACGGAGATACCTCTGCATAATATACAGCTCCGTCATAGAGTTTGAAACGGGCGTACCCGTGGCGAAAATAATGTTCTTCTCGCCGTAATTCTCATTGAGGAATTGTGTTTTCATCAATATGTCCTCACTCTTTTGTGCAGGGGTAGTCTGCACTCCCGAAACCCTGTTCATTTTGGAAACGACCAAGCCATTCTTATAATTATGCGCTTCGTCCACGACAAGGCTGTCAAAGCCTAACTGTTCAAAGGTCAGAGAGGTGTCCTTTGTCTTGCCGCCGCCCTCGATGAGCTTCTGTAAGCGTGTTTCCAAACGCTTTTTCTCACGCTCTAAATCCTTTATGGAACTGCGGTTGTTTGAGCGTGAACGGTAATCGCCGCTTAATTCGTCGATACCACTTTGCATAGTATCAATCTCACGCTGAATGAAATCTCTGCGGTATTCCATTGACATAGGGATTTTCTCAAACTGCTCGTAGGACATAATAACTGCGTCGTAGTCGCCCGTGCAGCACCTACCTATAAACTTTTGGCGGTGGTTTTTGTCGAAATCCTTTTCGCTTGCGGTGAGGATTTTAGCTTGTGGATAGAGCCGCAGCCATTCATTAGCCATTTGCCCGACGAGGTGTTTTGGAACGACAACGCAAGCCTTGTTGATTAAGCCCAAACGCTTCTTTTCCATTGTTGCCGCGACCATTTCAAAGGACTTGCCGGCTCCCACGCAGTGTGCCAAGAGCGTATTGCCACCGAATTTTGCTCTCATAACTGCGTCAAGCTGATGAGGTTTAAGGCTGATTGACGGTGACATTCCCGGAAAGGTCTGATGTGAGCCGTCAAATTTTCTTCCGACGATACAGTTAAACAGATTGTTATACCGTTCAACATATTTCTCTCGCCGTGCAGGGTCGTCCCACAGCCAGCGCTTAAAGGCTTCTTTCATCTGCCTTGCCTTTTCCTGCGCTAAATCTGTTTCTTTCTTGTTTATCTCATAATGCTCTCTGCCGTCTGCGTCCGTAATCTTATCACGCACAACAATATCACGGTTATTCAGAAGATTTTCAAAAATTACCTTTGCGGGCATTCTGCTTGTACCGTAAATCTGCGTTGCGGCAGCACCCATATCCCAATTCTTATTGTCGATTTTGTACTCGCCCGTGATTGTTCGGCGCAGAGGATCGAAAAACCTTGACTTTGCGTATTCCACAAGAAACTGCTGATAGTCCTCCACATCAACCCAAGAAACGCCGATACGGGCAGATATATCTCCTGCCTCCAACTTTTTAGGCAGTACGCTTGTGAGAGCCGCCACATTACGCTGATATTCGGGATTGTCCTGTGCGTAGAGTTCGGCGGTGCGGAGCTTCTCACGGACATTGCCGGAAAGGTACTCGGACGCTTCTTCCCAGCCCTCAATGGAATTGTCCTCGCTTGCTTTCAGTGGATTGAGGTATATCAGGTTGTCCGCTTTCAGCACATCAACTACCGTCTGCGGCTCTTGTCCGCATAACTGCGCCATATTCGGAATATCCATTTTACCCCTTGTATCAATAGAAACCTGCATAGCCTCCTGTGGTGTATCAACGTGGGTAATCTCGGCGGTGTACTTGACGGTGCGTTTGGTGAAGAAATCGGACTTTTCAATGGTCTTTTTCTCCTCGTCAACGATTTCCAAAGCACACAGGGAATTGTAGTCATCGTCCTTGCCGAAAACCTGTTCGTTTGCGCTGTCGTTGACATAACCGAACTGCTTTACGAAACTATCGTACCGCCTGTTAAGTATGCTCTGTAATTCTGCAAGCCGTTCATCGGAGCAGTTATTCTCCTGTTCGGTGAGGATTTCACGGAAAGTTTTCCGCAGCTCGTTCAGAGCTTTTATGCGGTCAAGCCTTTTTCCTGTTTCCGTCACCTCGGTCATTATGTTGTTCTCACGGAAATACATTTTCCCGTCAACCTCGGCAAAGGTGAAATTCCGCACATCTGCCGTAGCAGGGATAATTCCCGCCTGTTTGTCACGCTGTTCGGTATGCTTGCGGATAGCGTTGACGAGCTTCAGATTACCGACAGCCTTTTCAAGCTGTTCGGAAAGCACAGCTCCCTCAATAGGCACACAGGCGGTTTCGTTTGCATTTCCGTAAAGCGAAAACTCCATACCCTGTTTCATTTCACCGAGTATCATTTCGGGGTGGTCGATGAAATAGTTGTTTACGGGAACGCCCTCGCTGTTTCTGCCTACATAGCACCAATCGGGCATTTCCACAGCCATTTTCTCACGCTTTTGGAAGAACAGAATATCCGTTGTAACCTCCGTGCCAGCGTTCGCCTTAAATGCGTTGTTCGGCAGACGGATAGCGCCGATTAAGTCACCTCTGCGGGCGAGGTATTCACGCACACGGGGATTTTCCTTGTCAAGCGTACCCTTTGTGGTAATAAGTGCGGCAACACCGCCGGGTGCGAGTTTATCAAGCGTTTTTGCGAGAAAGTAGTCGTGGATAAAGAAATTCTCACGGTTATAACGCTTATCTGAAACCCCATAAGAGCCGAACGGCACATTTCCAACGGCAGCATCGAAAAAATTGTCCGAAAATTCGGTTTGCTCGTAACCCTTTATCTGAATATCCGCTGTCTGATAGAGCTGTCGGGCAATTCTGCCGGAAATGCTGTCAAGCTCAACACCGTGCAAGCGGCTGTTTTGCCGCATTGTTTCGGGCATTGTACCGAAAAAGTTACCAACGCCCATAGCAGGCTCCAAGATATTGCCACCCTCAAATCCGAGGTTTTCCAAGCCCTTATATATCGCATTTATTACGGTGGGCGTTGTGTAGTGAGCGTTCAGGACCGAGCCTTTTGCGGCGGTG
>CALZCU010000245.1 GCA_945632055.1 uncultured Ruminococcus sp.
GATAAGCCTTTGCAACAGTATTGGGGTTGATACCGAGCTGAGTTGCAAGCGTTCTGACAGGCGGAAGCTTGTCATCGGGCTTTAAAACTCCTGCCGAAGCCAGCTTGATTATGTTATTGCAAAGCTGTTCATAAATCGGCACTCTTGACGCAAAATCCACCTGAAACATATTCTTCCCCCTTTCGTTAGTGCATTATGTTATTTGTACTATTTCGATTAGTACAATCAGATTATAATTCATACAATTGATTTTGTCAACAGTATTATCTAAAAAAGTAAATACACTATAACACTTTGCAAAAAATCGTATGATTTTCTCTTGCAAAATTGAGAAAATAGTGTTATTATTAGAAAAGATAACGCAAAGACGGAGAAAGTAGCGTCATACCGCTGTGATTCAGAGAATATGCACCTTGGCTGAAAGTGCATTTCACGGCTGTGACTGTGAAGTTCGCTCCCGAGCGGTGAGGCTGAAATAATATTAGGCTTCAACGGCTGACACCGTTACAGGTCAAAGAAGTGTTTGCTTCTCTTTTGATGCAAAAATCAGGGTGGTACCGCGGATTATTTCGTCCCTGCGTAGTAATTACGCAGGGCTTTTATTTCTTTATTGGAGGTATTTATGGACAGAATAGCTATTCTAAAAGAAGAAATTACTAAAAAACTTTCTGAAACAGCCGAGCTTTCCGAGCTTGAAAGCATAAGGATTGCTTATCTCGGCAAAAAGGGCAGTATCACTGCTCTCCTGAAAGGTATGAAGGACCTTTCCGCAGACGAGAGAAAAACCTTTGGCGCAGAGGTTAACAAGCTAAAAGCCTTTGCCGCTGAAAAAATTGAGGAGAAAACTGCTGAGCTTAAGGAAAAGGAAATTGAGCGTGAAATCTCTGCAATGCCGCAGTTTGACATCACTACTCCCGTTGACCTTTCAAGAGGCTCTTATCACCCTATCACGCTTGTTCAGCGTCAGTGCGAGGCAATCTTCAAATCTATGGGCTTTGCAGTTGAGGATTATCCCGAGGTCGTTACGGACTACGAGTGCTTTGAGGCTCTCAACATTCCCAAGCACCACCCTGCAAGAGATATGCAGGACACCTATTACCTTGACAACGGTCAGCTTCTGAAGTCGCACACCTCAGCCGCACAGAACGCAATTCTTAGAAAATACAGCAAAAACCTTATTGAAAACGGTATGCCGATTAAGGCTATCTTCCCCGGCAGATGCTTCCGAAACGAGGCTACCGACGCTTGTCACGAAAACACCTTCTTCCAGATGGAGGGCATTATGGTTGACAAGGATATTTCAATTTCAAACCTCATTTTCTTTATGAAAACTATGCTTTCCGAGGTGTTCAGAAAGGATATCAAGGTTCGTCTGCGTCCCGGCTTCTTCCCGTTTGTAGAGCCCGGCTTTGAGCTTGACATAAGCTGTCTTATCTGCGGCGGTGACGGCTGTCCCTCCTGCAAGCACAGCGGCTGGCTTGAGCTTTGCCCCTGCGGAATGATTCACCCGAATGTACTCAGAGAGGGCGGAATCGACCCCGATAAATACACAGGCTTTGCCTTCGGTCTTGGTCTTACAAGGCTTGCAATGATGAAGTACGGAATTAAGGATATAAGAGATTTAAACAGCGGAAGCCTCAAGTCGCTTTCACAGTTTACCGATGATGAATAAGGAGGTTTTCTAATATGTTTTTATCAATGAACTGGATTCAGGACTTCGTTGACCTCAGCGGTCTTGACAAGCTTGAGCTTATTCACAAATTCTCCCTCTCAACTGCCGAGGTTGAAAATGAAATTTTCCATAAAGGCTCAGACATCAGCGGAATTGTTGTTGCCGAGATTAAATCTGTTGAGGAGCATCCCGACTCAAAGAAGCTCCACCTTCTCAAGGTTGACGCAGGAGAAAAAGAGCTTACCGATGTAGTGTGCGGCGCTCCGAATGTAAGAGTAGGTATGAAAACCGCTTTTGCCAAAATCGGCGCAAAAATCGGTGAAATCACAATCGCTCCCCGTCCTCTTGCAGGCTTTACCTCATACGGTATGTGCTGCAGCGAGGCTGAAATCGGAATTTCCGACGACAACTCGGGAATTATGGAAATCACCGATGATGTTCCCAACGGAACCGATATAAAGAGCATTTACGAAATTGACGATATAGTTTTTGAGGTTGACAACAAGTCGCTCACAAACCGCCCCGACCTCTGGGGACAATACGGCATTGCAAGAGAATTTGCCGCAATTGCAGGCAGAGAGCTTAAGCCGCTCAGCGTTGACGACCTGAAGGCTTATGAAAGCCTTGCAAAGGTTGATATGAAGATTGAGGACAATCTCTGTCAGCGTTACAGCTGTTTGCAGGTTGAGAACATAACGAGAAGCATAAGCCCTGTCAATATGAGAATCAGGCTCTTTTACTGCGGTATGAGAGGAATCAACTTCCTTGCCGACCTCACAAACTACCTTATGCTTGAAATGGGTCAGCCTATGCACGCATTCGACTCACGCAAGGTTGAAAAAATCAGAATCAAGCGCTTTGACAAGCCGTTTGTTTTCCGCACACTTGACGGTGTTGACAGAAATGTTGACGAAAACACGCTTATGATTTGCAATGACAACACTCCCGTTGCAATTGCAGGAATTATGGGCGGTCTTGACTCTGAAATTGTTGACGACACCACAACTCTTACGCTTGAATCGGCAACCTTCAATGCCGTTTCAATCCGCAAGTCAACTGTTCGCCTTGCCCATCGCACAGACGCTTCAATGCGCTATGAAAAATGTCTTGACCCCGAAATGACAACCGTTGCAATTGCAAGATTTTTGTATCTTCTCAAAAAGTATGACAGCGGAATCAAGGTTGTT
>CALZCU010000246.1 GCA_945632055.1 uncultured Ruminococcus sp.
AGCTGACAAGCTATCATTTTCTTCTGCTCCATTGTTGAGTTGTCAAATTCATCTGCCCATGTTCTGAATTGTGAGTAATAAAAATCAAGCTTGCCCATTGCATTTTGCTGATTGGCAAGCTTGAAATTTATATCACTTAATTCAATTTCTTTTTTATGGAGCAAATCGTTTGTATTGTCAATAGAAGTTGACAGTATATCGGGAGTGAAGCGGCTTTCGCCGAGTAAAGAGCGTCCTATTTCGGCAGATAATTCAACCAACTGTCTTTTAAGCTTTTGAATTTCTTTTTCAAGCTTTGTCTGCTTTCTCCTATACTCCGATATTTCGGATTTATAGCGTTTTTCCAGTGCTATATCTTTTGGCGTTGATTTGATTTTGGCGAGATAATCTCTCAGCGTTGCAAGCACAGCACCGTCAATTCTGTGCGCTACATAAGCAGACTGACCGTCACAAGCGCCTCTTTTCATCGCTTTATTGGTACAAATATACCTCTGTCTGCGAATTCTGTACTGACTGCCGTCTGCCCTGTCGTATCTGTCGATATAGCTTGTTGATACCATCTTCTGACCGCAGTGGGCACAGTATATATTTCCCGACAGCAATGTACTGCCTTTGGTAGTCCTTGCTATCTGTTGCTTTTCCTCATTCTTTGATGAGCGTTGTTTTAATATAAACTGAGCTTGGTCAAAGATATTTTCATCTATGATATGCAGTCTTTCTATATACGGTGATTCAACACCGCCTGATACAAGATAACCGCAGTACAGCCTGTTCTTTAGAATACGATTAACCGTATTACATTGAAACTTGCTGTTATTATGGGTTCTGATTCCGTGACTGTTCAGATAGTCAGCCATTCGATATGAGCCGTAACCCTCTTTAACTGTCATCTCAAATATCTTCTTGACTATCGGAGCTTCATCATCGTCAACGACTATGTCCATAAGCTCTTTTCCCTTTTTATTGATTTCACCGCTTTTGATAAGTTTGTAGCCGAATGGTGCAACACCTCCGGTAAATTTGCCGTCTAACGTCATCTGGTTAAGGCGAGTTTTAACACGAGCGGACGTTTTCTGACTTTCACCGTTGGCTTGCCAAAATCGTATGTAATTCATAAGCTTGTCCACATGATTATCCATACGCTGTTCACCCTCGTTGACGCTCCACACCTCTATGCCGTGCTTAATAAACCATTCGACGACAAACGGGGTTTCATCATCAATTCTGCCTATTCTGTCAAACATAAAGACAAGGAGTACATCGAATTCTTTCTTTTCTGCGGCGGCTTTCAAATCCTGAATAGCATCTCGGTCGCTTGCCGAAACCTTAAAGCCCGACACGCCTTTTTCCTGAAACTCCTTCAGAATTGTCCAACCGTTGCGTTCAGCAAATTCTCTGCACGAGGTTTTCTGCATTGGAATATCATCTTTATCAACCTGACCTTTAGTTGATACTCTGTACAAGCAATATACTCTTTTCATTTTATCACCTTTTCATACGATTTTTGCAAACCAACAATACTACATAATTCCTATAATATCCAGCGAAATCCAAAAATAAATTGAAAGAAATTCAGCATCCAATCTGAGCTTTCATTCTGTTCTCAAATGTATCCAAAAGATTCTCAAGAACATTTCTTTCAACATGGTTATTTCTGTTTTTAGAAAAGTAGATTGTGACCTTGCAGTCGTTTATAACAGATTCTATTCTGTGTTCTGAATCAATGTTATTTTCAGTTATATAGTTTTCGTTCAAATTATCACCTGTTCCTTATTTTTTGTTTTTCTTATTTTTATAATCTTTCATCTGCTCATCAGCTTTTGCCGCTGCATTGCACAGGCACATAACGCAAACGCCGATAAAAGCACCGACAAAAATACCAATCATAAATCCTAACATTTTAACACCTTCTTTCAGTAATTTTCTTCTAAATACCCCGACAGCAGAAAACAAAAAATCTTCTGCTGTCGGGATAATATCAATCGTTTGTGGATAGCTCTAATTTTCACGCTATCCTGTTGTCGCTATTTATCCTCGATACCCTGCGACAAGGAACACATCAGACGATCATGCATTTGACCTCATTGGAATTTCACCACCGTGAGGATCTCCCACAGCCGCCCTCATTGCTTGCGACGGTTCTATCTCGCTCGAGCTGTGACTGGACGGAAGTATCATTGTCCCTTCTGCCTGTCATCGCCGTCATTGAATTTGCCTTTCAATGTCTGAGTCCTGAAGATATATAAAATATGTTCGCTCATGTGGCTTGTCCGTTCCGAACAGCAGAAGGAAAGTATCTGATGTGCTGATATTCAGTTTTCAAAGTGCAACACCTGTTCTCTAAAAAAGAAAACAGGCGAAAGGATTATTTATCCCTTCACCTGTTTCCTCACTTAAAGGCTAAAACACACCCCTGTTTTATAAATTTTTTAAAATATTTTTTATTTTTGCTACTGCACGATATACCGATCTTTGAACGCATTGATATGTACATCCTTCTTCATGAGATATTTCTTCAAAGGTTTTCTCTTCAAAATAGTACTTTTTCAATCTGCGTTTTTGCGTCTCGGGTAATTTGTTTATTGCAATATGCAAATTTTCTGTAACCTGAACATTTTCAAAGTATTCTTCTAACGACCATCACTTGAATCTTTCTTTTTATGCAAAGTATGTTCATATATTTCGGAGTGTTCCAAATGTCTGTCGTACTCATTCATTTGAGAAATATCTTCAAGTTCAAATTTATTAAAACTTTCAAACACTTTCTGTGATACCTCGATCTTTTGAAGATTATTATTTACATCAACAAAAGATATATAGAATTTTTTGTCTTCTGTATATAGTGTGTATGGGTTATC
>CALZCU010000247.1 GCA_945632055.1 uncultured Ruminococcus sp.
CGGAGAATATGAAAATCGCTCCCGAAAATTTCAGATGGTATGCGGCATTTCATAACGAGGGACATCATCCTCACATTCATATGATTGCATATTCAACAAAGCCCAACGAGGCGTACCTGACGGAAAAGGGCATTGAAAATATAAAGTCAAATCTTGCAAAGGTTATATTCCGTCAGGACTTGATAAGTATTTATCAGAAGCAAACCGAGCACAGGGATAAGCTCCGTGCCGAGGCTCGTGACATAGTAGAGGATTTGGTTTCAAAGATTAACTCTGAAATATATATCAGTGCATCAATTCAGCATAAGCTGTTGGAGCTTGCCGACAGACTTTCAAAAACGAAAGGCAAAAAGGTTTACGGCTATCTTAAACCCGATGTAAAAGCACTTGTTGATTCTATTGTTGAAGAGCTTTCAAGTGATGGCAGAATCAAAAAGCTGTATGCCCTTTGGTATGAGCAAAAGGAAAATACAATCCGTACCTACACGGATGAAATACCTGACAGGATTCCTTTAGTCAACAACAAGGAATTTAAGTCAATCAAGAACGCGGTAATCAAGGAAGCGTTGAAACTAAATCTCGCCGAAGATGAAACGGAAGAAAGCGAGAATACAGATGAAGAATCTGTGTCAAATCCCTTTGAATATGAAGAAAACACCTCTGCCGAATCAGTCTTTGATTCAGACAGAGGTGTTCTATATCCTCTTTATTCAATTAAAACAAATCACAACAGCGTTGCAGTTTCCTCTCTTTATCTCCTGCGCTATCTCTGCAATATGATTCAAAGTAGGCTTCGCTTTGAAGGAAAGCAGAAAGTACAACGAACGGATAAAAAATTACAACAGAAGATTAATGATAAAAAGCAGGCTCAGGGGTTGAAGATGCAAGTTTGATAAACTGGAATTTATCTCGATATTTGTTCAATGAAAAGATTTGCTTCATAACGGTTTTTAAATATATGTATATCCTTGCCCATATACTTGCTTAACAATTCCATCACTTTGGGTCTGCTGAATGTATTATAATCTATGATAAAACTAATAAATTCTTCGTCTACATCATCTTCTGATTCTATCCAGGGCATATCTGACCTTGATTTGCCTCTCCTCGAGATAACCCCATCAAGACACACCTCCACCGGATAATCCAAAAAGAATACAGTATCACAAGCTTGTAAGCGGATTTCAATCGTTGAACCGTAATTTCCGTCAATAATCCATGTTTCTTTTTCTATTGTTTTATAAAGCCGTTCTCTGAAAACTGCTTTAGGCACAGTTGTTCTGTCTGCGTTCCAATTCATAATATCCAAATGAAAAAGAGGAATCCCAGTTATTTTATGCAAAGCTTTTGAAAATGTACTTTTCCCACTACCCGGACATCCGATTACCATAATCCTTTTCATACTTCATCCCTCCGGCAAATTCCGTTTTATCAACCAATCATTTTACAATTATCATATCATAGACAAATAAAATTGTCTATCAAAAAATCAACCCACCGCCAAGGGATAATTCTACTCAATTCGTGACAGGTACCTCCTGTCATGGTGATAGGAGAAAGAACTACCCACTATAAGATATTACAGCAGAAAGAAAAAATATATTATACTCAAGGAAGTGATTAAAATATCAACCTACATTCATTTTACAAAAGAACAGCGAGAACAGGCAAGGCGAACTGACCTTGCACAATTTCTTATAAGTCTTGGCGAGAAAGTCAGGAAATCAGGCTCGGAGTATGAATGGCTTGACGGCTCGCAAAAGGTAACAATCAGAGGTCACCTCTGGTATCATCAGTACGAACAGAAAGGCGGTGACGCAGTTGACTTCGTCCGCAGATTTTACAACAAGGACTATGCCGAAGCGGTGGAAATGCTTTTGAACGGTATCGGCGGTCAAATCATAACATCACCACCCATAGAAAAAGAGCATAAACTTTTTGAACTGCCACCGAGGAATGACAGAATGAGCAGAGTTTTTTCTTATCTGCTGTTGACTCGTGGCATTGACAAGGATGTACTGTTTGAGTTTGTGGGTCAGAAAATGATTTATGAATCTGCCGATTATCACAATGCGGTATTTGTCGGTTATGATTTAAATGGCAAACCTCGCCACGCACACAAGAGAGGAACGGTGACAAGCAATCCGTACAAGGGAAATGTTGCAGGTAGTCAGCCGGAGTTCAGCTTTCATTGGCACGGCACAAGCGACAAGATATTTTTATTTGAAGCTCCGATAGATATGTTATCGTTCATAAGTATGCACAAAGAAAATTGGAAAAATCATAGCTATGCGGCATCCTGCTCCGTCTCGGACAGGGTGCTTTTTCAATGTCTGAAAGATAATCCGAACATCAAAAATGTGTTCTTGTGCTTTGACAATGACGAGGCAGGACAGACCGCTAACAAACGCATAGCCGAAAAATTAAATTCAATGAATATCCAAAACAAAATCCTCATTCCTACCCATAAAGACTGGAATGAGGATTTAACTTTAACAGAGAAAGGAAATGAACAAATATGCCATCAGGTGTTATAACTCTGATTATTGTTGCAGGTTCAATGTTTGCCTTGTTCATAATCATTTCAACGGTCGGCAATTACTATTCCCTGAACCGAATAAAGAACAAGACGGTCGGACAAGGTCAGCACGGCACGGCTCGTTGGGCAAACAAAAAAGAGATCAAGAAAACCTACGAGCACATGAATTTTCAGCCTAACGAGTGGAGAAATAATCCTGACAGCAGACCAAAGGAGCAAGGTATAGTTGTTGGCTGTAAGAACAGCAGGAAAGGAACAACCGCATTGGTTGATACAGGAGATGTTCATGCTCTGATGATTGGTGCGGCAGGCGTCG
>CALZCU010000248.1 GCA_945632055.1 uncultured Ruminococcus sp.
GTACCTGTTTCGGTAAGCTTCAGCCTGACCTCGGTAATCAGCTTAAACCGCCTTTTGCTCTCCTTTGCAAGAGTATATTCTATTCCGCCCTTGCCGAAGGCTACGGTTTCTCCGCCCTCATAACCCTCGAACAGCACCCTTCCGCTGCCTGTGATTCTCGGCTCCTCAGAGTAACGGTTTATGCAGAAATTTCTCAGCACCTGCCAGTGCGTCATGCCCTTGTCGATTTTCAGTGTACCGAAAAAGGGTGTGTCATCTGCTTCGTATTCCTTAAAACCGAACGGCTTGAGGTGGCGGCTGTAAATAAAGCTTGCCGCAGGATTAATATATGTAAGCGGCTCAGCCTCGTTGTCAAGCAAAGCCGCCGCAAGACTTCTTGCCGTTATTTTTGTTACGGCTCCGTCTGAATTTTTTATCCCGATTATCTCATCAATCTGACCTGTAAACACCACACTGTCGTCAAGATATGCCGTAATAAAATCTGCCTTTTCGCCGATTTCTTTGTCATATGGCAGTGTGACTGTCAGACTGTCGGCAGGCACATCTACATCTGCGTTGATTACAGCGGTAAGAATACTGTCAATATATTTTTCTGTTTTATCCGTAAAGCTCAGTTTGAATTTCAGCAAAGCTTAATCAACCTCCCATCAAGAGGAATATCAGGTCTTTTCACCCAACCGTTAAGCCTTACAAGAGTATCAATTGACACACCGTACTTGTATGAAATATCCCACAGACATTCTCCTGCTTCGGCAATACATTCGGTCTGAGCAACAGATTGCTTTTTCTCCATAACCTCTCTGAACACAAAGCTGTAAACGAGAATATCGGGCTTAGGCTCACCCTTGATTTTCAGACTTTCAAATACCGCAAAAATAGGTGTGATTTTCGGTATGGCAAGCACACCTTGTCCTCCCTGCTTAAAAAGCGAAAGAAGCCTGTCAAACTGCTCTAAGCAGTCCGAGCCGTACAGCTCGCCTGTTCCGCTTATTATCATATTTTTTCTGCCCATATCCTGTATGTACGATGTGCCCTGAGGCACCTTAAGCTCCTTTACGCTTTTGTCGCACTCAAAACAGATTTCCCTCGGATTATGGTGCCATTCAACTCCCTTGAATCTCATCGGTACAAGCTTCATCTCATTCTTGCCTCCTCTTCCTCCGTAAGCCTTGTGCTGTATCTTCTGCTTTCCTGTTCAAGCACCTCGCTCATATTCTCAGCGTCAGTGCCCTGAGTGTATTTTTCTGCGATACCGAACAGAGCATCATTAATCTCCGTCATAGCTCTCTCCTTCCGTCAGCGGTAATTTTTACTGTGTATTCTATATGACTGCCTGTTTTTATCTCGGCAGTAACGCTGTCGACAAAGCAGTCCGAATAGGTAACAATCCTCTTTTTGTTGAAAATATCAAGACTGTCAAAGCTCTGTCCCTGCAAAAAGTCGAGCTTTCCCGAGCTGTTCATAACAAGCTCAATTTTATACCGCCTGTAGGATTTTCGGTACACAGGTTCATCGGTAAGAAATTCGCATATTTCTCCGCAATAATTCTCGACCTTGCAGACAACTCTTTTTACACCGCCCAACACCTTTCCGTTAAGCCTGATTGTAAAATCATCGCCCTTTTCAAATGCAAAAGTCGCCAAGCTACCCCTCCTCGCAAAGACAAAATTCAATGCTGAAATGAACTGTCCGATAGATTGCGTTCATATCGGGATCGAAGGCAATTGAAGAAGCATCTGACTCAACAATAATTTTTTCGTTGTCTGCCTTTTTAAGACCTGTGAGAAGCTCGCTTACGATTTCCGACAAGCCGTTTCCGTTTTCCGTTGCAGGAGCATACACACGGATTTCAACCTTAGCCGCATAGCTGTCGCCCTTTATTGAGGAGGAAAGATAGCCGCCGATGTAGTTTTTTGAAAGCGTTGTGTCAGTCACCGACACAACTGCAAGCAAACCCGAAATCGGATTTTCTGTGCTGTGAGAGCCGTATTCCCGCACAAATCTTACAGGCTTTAAAGCCTCGTTGAGCTTGAGTCCTGCAATAATTCGGTCAATCTGTTTCTCAATCTGATTCATAATCATCCTCCAATGCACCGCCGTAGGGCAGAAGAATTGCCCACACATAAACAGGGCGGTCGTGTACATAATATGTTTCGCATCTTTTAACAATATATTTAATATTATTCATTTCTATTACGGAGGTATTCTCCGCAAGAGTGTTTTCGGGCAAGCCGATGTAAAGATATTTTTCAGAGCGAGCTAAGCCCAGACGGCGGTACTGACCTCCCACATACACTTTATTTTTGTATCTCAGCGGTTCAATAAAAGCCCTTGTGCTTATTCTTTTATCGGCAGATAAAATATCAACCCGGCATCCGTATCTCTTTATTGTTCCGCTTACTGCACTAATTATTCCCATCAGACCACCCTGCCGAACAGGAATTTTCCCGTATCAATAAGATTTTTGCAGATTCTTAAATATTCTCTCCACAGCCTGTCGCCCTTGCTTTCACTGTTGTCGGGCGATGTGATATGCACATCGCCCGCAGTAAACGAGGTTATGTTTTCATCATTGCACAAGCTGTAGAGCTTTAGCGCATAGCAAGCGCTGAGCATTTCAATTTTTTCCGCTTCGTCCTCTGTAAGCTCCTCCTTAGTCACGATTGAAGCCACATATTTGCAGGCGTCGTCAATAAGCGTTTTCCACTTGTATATCTCCTTATTGTCAAGACCTGCAAGCAGAGCGAAGCGTGAGGTTACATTTGCAATGTTCAAACAATCACCTCACTCAGCAGGAGAGAGCCTTTGAAGCCTCGGTGAAGATTTTTGAAAATCCTGCCGTACAG
>CALZCU010000249.1 GCA_945632055.1 uncultured Ruminococcus sp.
AATTTGACGTCTTGATATACGCACAAAAAAATGCAAGTCTTTCGACTTGCATTAATTGGAGGTGACACCCGGATTTGAACCGGGGAATCAGGGTTTTGCAGACCCACGCCTTACCGCTTGGCTATGTCACCAAATTATTAAAATTTTCACTTACAATAACAGTAGTTATTATATCATCAGACAGCAGCAATGTCAAGTGATTTTTTATTTTTAATTACAATTTTCCAAAATTTATTAAATCCATTCTTCTGCGACCATCAACATAACCTCTGCCTATACATTTTATGCAGGCACAATCGGGATATTCCCCAAAATACAGTTTTATACTGAATTTAACAATTTATACACATATCACCACATTAATGTATATAAGGCAAGTAAAATCTGATTTTTTTAAATTTTTGACCTTATGTTCGCAAAGGGAACGTTATATAGACATTGGTTACATCATATTATAAATATAACGATACTAATACCCTATTTTGCATTTATTTTCTCGGGGCACACAACAGAAATAACTATTACTGCAGATAAACCTAATGAAGCGCCGACAGAATCACCCAACACCAAGCCTCCTATAACCGATATTTTTTGCAAAAACGGAGCCAACAATAAGAGCAAATGTGCTTTTAAAGAGCCCACCAAGTAAAATTGCGGGTGTAAAAATTCAGATTTTTTACATAAAACAAAAGCAGGCAGTCGTTAGTCAACTGCCTGCTTGATTTAGTAAGTTCAACTCAACTGCATTTTATTAACGGTTATCAAAAACCTTAATCAATAAAATTCAGCTGTTCCAAGAACCATATTATTATTTTTTTGGAGCCTGATATAATGTGAGCTTCAACCGTCATACCTGATTTCAGCTCCTTTATTTCTCCTGACAAATTTGATAGTGACGAACTGTCAAGCGTGGCCTCTGCCTTGTAATACATCATATTGTTTGATTGGTCTGCAAACGAATCTGCCGAAACGTCGGTTATTTTTCCATATACTTTGCCGTAATCCGTTGAGGAAATTGACGACACCGTATATTCTACCTTTTGACCGACTTTAACATCGGATATATCTGTACTCGGTATATATAAGGTAGTTTTCAATTCATTGTCTGAAGGAATGACCTTGGCAATTTGGGCGCCGCTCTGCAACGTATTGCCTACGGACAGGTCGTCATAAAAAACAATTTGTCCGGACGATTCCGAAGTTATAACCGAATTATTTATTGTGTCGCTGACGCTCAACAGCTGCATCTCGTATTCCGTTTTTGAGCTTTCAAGGGTTGTGATTGCACTGTCAACTGAAACCACCATATTTAGCTTGGCTTGCTCTCGTACCTGTTCTTCTGTTGTTGAGGACGAAAAACTCTCCAAGCTTGAATTTGTTTTTGACTTAGTTTCATTAAGTGAATCAATCTCCGTTTTTAAGCTGTCTATTTTTTGATTAACCTCAAGCAAAAAGCTTGTTTTAAGCGATTCTTTCTGTCCCTTTGCGGAATCAAGCTGCAACTTTGCTTGTTCTGCCTGTGACTGAGCCGTTTCGCTGTCCGGCTGATTTTTTAACGCCTCATATGTGCTTTCGTACTCTTTTATCTGTGCGTCGGCATTCTCCAAACTTTGGACATAATTATCATAATATGCCCTCAACATACTGTTGTTGCTTGCAAAGTTCAAATCATTTTCAACGACATTTATAAGGTTTTGATATTCCTTTATCAATTGATTATCCTTATCAATGCTCTCCTCAACGGAATTAAGAGTTGCATTAGCCTCTTTTTTGGAATTTTTGTTCTGATTATCGGTATCGTGTATTTGTCCTAATGATACATCCAAATCACTGATATATTTTTCGTACTGATTGTAATAATCTATCTCTTCTTTTGTTTGTGAAAAACCATTTTTGCCGTCTTCAACACATTGCTTCAGTCTTTTGTTATACTTTATCTTTGTGTCACATTCGTTAATCTTATCTGTGAGCGTTTGTTTTTGCGACTCTGCAGAACCTACATCCAAGGTCAATATTGTGTCTCCGGACTTTACAAAATCCCCGTCACTGTAATTAAGTTCTTTGATTTTTCCGCCGCTTATTGTTGATATAATGTTGGTTGACAACTGAGGTCTGACCTCTCCGCTCACGGTTGAATACTCGTCTATTTCTCCAAAGAAAGACCAGATGAGCAAAGTAATGACAATTGATAAAACAATCAGAACAAAAATCAGAATTGATTTCGGAGCTTTTTTCTCCATTACTTCACGACTGTCCGTTAAATCTTTCATATCAATTATCGTGTTCTTCATGGTCTTCACCTCCATTTTGAACAGGTAATTGTTCTTTCCAAAGATTATAGTAACTTTTTCTGTCGTTCATTAATTGAGTATGGCTGCCCTGCTCAATTATTTCGCCGTCTGCCATAACATAGATTTTGTCGCAGCGCATGATTGTGCTCAGTCTGTGTGCGATAATTACGGTTGTTATGTTGTCTGAAAGCTCGTTGATTGTTTTTTCGATTGCCTTTTCTGTAATCGAATCCAGGTTACTGGTTGCCTCGTCCATAATAAGTATATCGGGCTTTTTAAGCAGTGCCCTTGCAATTGCAAGTCTCTGTTTTTGTCCGCCCGAAAGGTTTGCTCCGTTTTCTTCCAGCATAGTATCATATCTTAGAGGCATCTTTTCAATAAATTCATTTGCCTTGCTGAGTTTGCAGGCTTCAATGATTTCATCAAGAGTTGCGTCTTCGTTTCCGAGCATTAGGTTTTCCCTTATAGTGCCGCTGAACAGGAATATATCCTGAGATATATACGCAATTTTATCTCTGAGCGACTCAATATTGATGTCCT
>CALZCU010000250.1 GCA_945632055.1 uncultured Ruminococcus sp.
GTACGCCTGCCGCAACAGCAGAACCAATTACACCTGCGACATTCGGACCCATTGCGTGCATCAGCAGGAAGTTGCCGGGATTCTCCTGCTGACCGACTCTCTGAGATACACGAGCTGCCATTGGTACAGCAGAAACGCCTGCCGAACCGATAAGCGGATTTACCTTGCCGCCTTTTAACTTATACATAAGCTTTCCTAAGAGAACACCGCAGGCAGTACCCATACAGAATGCAATCAAGCCGAGAACGATAATCTTAATTGTATCAAATGTAAGGAAGTTCTGACCTGATGCGGTCGCACCAACTGTTGTACCAAGGAAAATTGTGATAATATTCATCAGCTCATTCTGAGCAGCCTTAGCAATTCTGTCAACAACGCCTGACTCCTTGAAGAGGTTACCGAGCATCAGCATACCTACAAGGGGTGCTGCGTCGGGAAGGAAGATTGCAATAAGAATTACAACAATTACGGGGAACATAATTTTCTCGAGCTTTGATACGGGACGAAGCTGTTCCATAACTACCGAGCGTTCCTTCTTTGTTGTGAGCGCCTTCATAATCGGAGGCTGAATAATCGGCACAAGCGCCATATACGAGTAAGCCGCAATTGCTATTGAACCGAGAAGATGCGGAGCAAGCTTTGTGGTAACATAAATAGCTGTCGGTCCGTCAGCACCGCCGATAATACCGATAGCGCCTGCTTCATTCTCTGCAAACCCAAGGAAAATTGCACCTGTAAAGGTGATGAAAATACCAATCTGTGCAGCAGCACCAAGGATAAGGCTCTTAGGATTGGCGATAAGAGGACCGAAGTCGGTCATACAGCCGATACCGAGGAAAATAAGAGGAGGATAGATACCGAGCTTTACGCCCTGATAGAGATAGTAAAGTAATCCTCCGTAGGTGGGATTCTCAAAGTATGTTACTCCGTCAATCACCATCGATGCGTGACCTGAGGTCGCAATATCCTTTGCCGCACATTGCTCAGCCGTAAGAAGCTCTGTTGAAGGAGCTGCCATAATCTGCGGATAAAGGTTTACAAGCAGCATACCGAATGCGATTGGAAGAAGCAAAAGCGGCTCGTACTGCTTTTTGATTGCAAGATAAAGCAAAATGATTGAAATGCCTATCATTACATAATTCTGCCAATTAAGGGTTGACAAGCCTGAACTTTCAAAAATGCCGACTACGGCATCCATAAAGCCCTGTAATATTTCCATATAAATGCGTCCTTTCCGAAAAATTTACACTAAAACGGGCGTGTATTATCAAGTATACCGGCATTTGCCCAGGCAGAACGACCGCCGCCTGACTTTTTAATACTCTTAATTCTTGCCTTTCCGGAAGAACCGTACATTGAAGCAACAGCCGCTGAAATTACGGCTACCACCTCATCTGACACACCGCTCTGAACTGCCGGTGCGGTTGCCTTTGTTTCAGAGGAAACAGCCTTTTGAGTCGGTGCAGGAGCAGATATAGCAACCTTTTCCTTCTTTTTCTTGCCGCCCTTCTGAGCATTTGAAACAATTGTGCTGTACAGCTTGATTATCAGAATCAGGAAGATAAGCACGGCAAATACAACTACAAAGCCTGTTAATACAACCTTTGCAGAGGAAATACCCTTCTGTGAAAGGGACATACCTTCTGACGCAAGGATTGCGGCTACATTGGATAACTCCATAAAACTACCCCCATATAATTTTCATTCTATTGAAAACTGAACCAAAACGGCCGGTCAAGGCAGGCTAAGTAATTATAAAACCTACTGCCCGACTTTTCAGCATATAGCTATATTATACTTTATTCCCTGTTTTTTTTCAATATCTAAAGCAGAGTGATTAACATTTCGGTGAAATAACTAATTTTTTATTATATATTCAGCTTATTTGTATTAATATTCTTTGAACCTGTTAATAATCAAAATTATTCAATAAGCCCGAGCTTCTGCTTCCAGCGAAGTATTCGTCTAACCGAGTTGTCAATCTGACTTTCAGGTATTTCATTATTTTTTACGGCTGACAGCACATCAGGATACTGCACCGCCACATCTGAACAGCAGAGAATATCATTGCCGCTTTTTACTGCAAATACTGCTGATTTATCTGCTCCCGTATAATCGGTTATCGCCTGCATAGATAAATCATCTGTCATAATTACTCCGTCAAAGCCGAGGGTTTCACGCAGTATATTATGCACCTTAAGCGAAAGCGAAGCAGGATACTCGGAATCAATGCAATTCACAATATTATGAGCAACAAGAACACAGTCGGCTCCGTTCTCGATTCCTGCAAGGAACGGCTTGAAATCTGCATTTTCAAATTCGCTGTACTCACGGCTGTCATAGGCAATTCCCGTATGAGTGTCGGCTGTGCTTCCGTAGCCCGGAAAATGCTTAAGCACAGTGCCGAGCTTGTTTTCACCACTGATTTTTACAACTCTTTTTACAAACTCGCTTGCTTCCTTATAGTCGCCGCTGAACGAGCGGTCATACATAAACGCATCGGAATCGGAGGTTATGTCACACACAGGAGCCATATTCACATTTATGCCGAGCGAAAGCAACAGCTCCGCTTTCTCCCTTGCATCTGCGTCTATCGCCTGCCAGCCTCCGTCAGCAAAGGTTTCCCTCGGAGATAAGAACGGAGTATCCCTTAAATTTGAATTTCTGCTGACTCTTACAACTGTTCCGCCCTCTTCATCAACACCGATTAACAGCGGAATATCTGCGGCTTTTTGATATTCATTGATAGTTGATGTTATTTCTTCCTTTGTTTTGCCCTCAAAATCTCTGCCGAACAGAATATAACCGCCGAGATGATACTCGGAAAC
>CALZCU010000251.1 GCA_945632055.1 uncultured Ruminococcus sp.
GCTGAGGATATTACCGTAAATGTCTGCAAAAAGAAGCACATCACCAATACTCGTGCGTCAGGCTCAGACGATGCGCTCAAGCTCACACCGCCCACGCAGATGTCGCTTGAACAGTGCCTTGAATTTATCGCCGACGACGAGCTTGTTGAGGTAACACCCGAGAATATCCGTATGCGCAAGAGAATCCTTTCAAAGGAACAGCGTATGAAGCAGGCATTCCGTAAAAAATAATGAGCTTTGTAATACTTGATTTGGAATGGAACGGCTCATACAGCAGTGTTCTGCACCGTTTTGTCAATGAAATAATTGAATTCGGCGCAGTAAAGACTGACAGTGAGCTAAATATTATTGACACCTTCTCGGTGCTTATAAAGCCGCAAATCGGGAAAAAGCTGTGTAGTAAGGTCAAGGAGCTTACAAAGATTACAAACGAGGAGCTTTTTGAAAGGGGAATACCCTTTCTTGACGCAGTAAACCGCTTCACTGACTTTTCCGCTGACAGTGTGCTTATGACCTGGGGAACATCGGACATTCACGCTCTGATTGAGAATTACAGCTATTTCACAGGCGATGCACGATTGCCGTTTCTCAAAAAATACTGCAATCTTCAGGCATATTGCGAGGGCTGTCTTGATTTGCACAAGCCGTCCTGTCAGCTCGGACTTTCAAGCTGTGCCGAGCTTCTCGGAATTGATTTTTCTCAGGAGGAACAGCACAGAGCATTTGCTGATGCGGAATTGAGCCTTGAATGTCTTAAAATCCTCACGCAGGTTGAAAATAATAAGCCGCTTGACGGCTACATAATGAGCGTTGACGATGGCTTTTATGACCGAATGACCTTTAAGACGCACTTCATCACCGATTTGAAAAGCAGTGAGATAGATAAAAAGCAGATGAAATTCAACTGCAATTTATGCGGCAGACAGGCGAAACGGACAACCGAGTGGAAGCTGCACAACAAAACCTTTTCAGCGGAGTTTTTATGTAAACGCTGTAAGCACAGCTTCATTGGAAGAATTTCCTTTAAAAAGAAATTCAACGAGGTTGTTGTTAAAAAGAAAATTGTTGAAAAGCGCAAAAATCCGCAAAACAGCGAAAACGATTCCGCTGAAAATAACTCATAAGACAACAAAAGCTGAAGCAGACAATCAAACTGCTTCAGCTTTTTAATGTTATAGGAAATTGCTCGGAAATGGTCGGGCAAAGAAGGTTTGATAATATCAATCTGTCTGCCCGAATTGCGTGTCGAGGCACTCGACTTTTAACATATAATAAAGATTATTATGAAAATGTCAGGCTTACTTTGAGCGTGCTATTATTCTCTGAATGGTGGTAGCGTCAATAATGTTTACTTCACCGTTTCTGTCCACATCTCCGACTTCAAGCTGGAGCGGTGTGAACTTCACAATACCTGCGCAGTACCTCTGAATGTGGGTTACATCAAGTATTGAAATCTCTCCGTTGCCGTCAACATCACCGTACAGTAAATCGGGCATATCATTTGTATATGCCTTAACCGTTGCATTTCCGATTTTGCAGCCTAACAAAGTGGTTGTCGAGTCAATCTTTTTCCATTTTCCACCGGAAAAATAAGAGGATTGATTATCCGATGTGTATATTCTTGTATAGTCGCTTGCCTGTAATTCACAAGGAAGCATATAATACTTCATTCCTTCATAATTAAAGCTGATGCTAATAACAACTGCGTATTTTTCTCCCTTGCTAAGCTCAACGGAAGATGTAAGCGGAATAGTATAATAGCCTGCATTTTCAAAGGACTTGCTTCCCTTTGCAACAAGCTTTCCGAGTGTTGGGTCAATATCTGAGGTTAAGTCAGTATAGACCTCATATTCAACGGTGATATTATCGTAAGTCGAAGAAACCGAAATTGCATCAAGACTTTCGTGACCTCTTGATGTGAAGAAATTAGCAGCCTTATATATGGATAAGTCGGAGATTACCGAGTCACCTAAGCCAACACCGTCATACTGATATATATTCTCGTATTCGTGCTTTGTTGTACCGTCAGATTTGTATTTTGCGTTCTCTGCCTCAAAAATTGCAGGGTCGTTGAAGCTTAAATCATAATAGGAAAGGTAGAAGTAGCCTTTATTTCCCCAGCTTTCACCCCAGCTGTTCTTTACAATCCACGCTCCGTCACCGGGAGGAGTGATGCTGAATTTGCTTCTTGAAAAGCTGTCGTCCCAGCCGACAAGCGTAATTGCGTGATTTGGAAGCATAAAGTATGCTTCTCCGTCCTTTTTTGCGTTAAAGTAATAGCACTTGTTTGTTTTGTTCCAGAAGCTGTCATTATTGTTAGTTCCGTTCATCGAATCCGAGCAGTAATATGAAGATGAAACTGCGCCTTCTGTATAGATTGCTTCCTTTATAGAATTAATACTTGAAGCAACGGTGGCTGTGTCAAGGAGCTTCTGTGAGGTTATGTTGCCGTATTCATCTATTTTTCTTTCAACGGTTTCCGGCAGGAAGCGGCAGTTTTTCAGATAAATGTCAGATGTGTTTTTAAGCGAGCTGTCGAGTGCTTCTCCCTTTGAAAATTCATAGGGAGCCTTGCTTTCATCAACAGCACCGTATCTTCTCATCAGCGTTGAGGCAGCCATATACGGACTGCCGCCGAGCAAATACGGAGAGTAGCCGCCCGAATAATATGTATCCTTGCCTGCAAAAAGGCTTTCATCTGCGCTGTTGTCGGCGCCGTTATAGTTAAACCAGGCAAGGTGCTTTTCCGACAAATCAACGGAACTGTCAGCATTTCCCGATTTTATCAGGTTTGATTCAAGAGAGGCAAGAGCGGAAAACGACCA
>CALZCU010000252.1 GCA_945632055.1 uncultured Ruminococcus sp.
GCTTTGATACGATACCGAGTCTGACATTTGACAGAAGCTTTAAGGCTTCATCGTGTGAAATCACAAGCGCAGAGCGGAGTATGCCAAGGCTTCTGCTGATTGTATCCTGAATATCAATGCTTGCGCAAAGTCTTTCTCTTGCCTGCTTTTCCTGTGCAACAAGCTGTTCGGTGATGCTTCTCAGGTTTTCAATTGCCGCCTTTTCGGATATACCGAGCGTTACCTGATTTGAAAGCTGATAGAGCGCACCCTTCGGCTCTGTGCCCTCGCCGTGCGCACCACGGATTGTAAGACCGAGCTTTGACAGATTGCCTGCTATGCGGCTGATTGCTCTGCTCTTTTCAAGTGCAGGCAGATGAAGCATAACCGAAGCTCTCATTCCTGTGCCGAGGTTTGTCGGGCACTGCGTGAGGTAGCCGAGCTTTTCGTCAAAAGCAAAGTCGAGATTTTCGTCAAGCAGTGTGTCGAGCTTATCGGCGGTATCGTATGCCTGTTCAAGCGACAATCCCTTTGTGATTACCTGAAGTCTTATGTGGTCCTCCTCGTTAATCATAATGCTGAAGCTTTCGTCCTTGCTCAGCAGTAATGCTCTGCCGTCAGAGTCGCTGATAAATTCGGGGCTGACAAGCCTTTTCTCAACAAGAGAAACGCTCTGAGTTGATGAAAGCTCGCTGAGCTTGATGAACGAAAAATCAGAGGCAACCGAGCTGTTGCTGTTCTTTACGGCATCTCTTACCTTTTCAATTACCTTTTCTCTGCCCTGTGAATTGAGCTTGCAGGGGAACGGAAAATCCTTTAAATTTCTTGCAAGTCTTATTCTTGTTGAAATTACTACTTCGTTGCTCATTATTATGCCTCCAATCCCTTAATTTTATCTCTTAATTCTGCCGCAAGCTCAAAATTCTGCTCCTTGACAGCCTTGTCAAGCTCTGCTTTGAGCTTTTTGATTTTGTCCTTTTTAGTTTCCTCAGGCTTTGAAGCCTGTGATTTATCGGCAAGCCTGCTGTTCTTTCCGCAGTGAGTTGTATTTCCGTGAATCCTCCTTATTGACGGGAAAAGCTCATCGGCAAAAACGCTGTAGCAGTTTGCACAGCCGACATGACCTGACTTTGCTATGTCCGAATAGGTGCTTCCGCAAAATTCACAGCGTGTAGCCTGAGTTCTTGCGGGAAGCACATTTCCGAAAAAGCTTCCGAGGAAGTTGGAAAACTCATCCTCCATATCTCCGAAAACATTTGTATATCCCATTTTCTTTGCACATTCATTGCAAAGGTCATATTCCTTAAATTCGCCGTTGATTATAGTTTTTACATGTGTGTTTGCGTTATTAGCTCCGCATTTCTGACATTTCATAAATAATACCTCCTGTCAAATTTCTGAAATTTTTATTCTAATGTTAGAAGCATATTCTTAAATAAATCGGCTCTCACCGAATCTCTTTTGTCCTGCTCAATTTTCGTCAGCGTTCTGTCTGAAAGTGCCGACGCAATGATTTTCGCAGATTGAAGCTCAATCATATTCTGCTGGAGCATATTTTTGAGCATCACTTCTGCGGTTGCCTTTTCGAGCGAATCTCCTACCGAGTTTATTATATGCATTATTGCCGTTCCTCTATCCATCTTCACACGGCTGATGCGAATGTATCCTCCGCCGCCTCTGCGGCTTTCAACGATGTAGCCCTGCTCCGGAGTGAAACGGGAGGTGATAACATAATTAATCTGGCTCGGAACACATCCGAGATTTCCTGCAAGCTCATTGCGCTGTATTTCTGCACTGCCGTTTTGTGCGTCAAGCATTTCAAGTATATACTGAGCCACTAAATCACTCATTCTCATATAATCGCCTCTATTCAATCTCAGCAATACCGCACATTTTGCTGTGCGGCGTTGCCTTTATATTATAGGTCGTTGGTCGGGCTTTGGGTGTTGTCTTAAGCCGCCCTCGTTTGTCCTTTCCTGACCTTTGATTTAATTATAGTCACAAGGTCAGATAAAGTCAAAGTCAATTAAAATCAGAAAATAATACTTCTCCTTCCAAATACTCTTGTATTCTCCTCTATACTCTCATATACTAAATTTTAAAATATTTTTGACTTTCTTTGACCTTTGTTAAAAAATAAAACGGCTGTAAAAAACAACCGTTAAATAACTAATTATACTTATTTTTATACTGACCCGGAGTGCAGTTGTAGACCTTTTTGCAAAGCTCAATAAAGGATTTCACGCTTGTGAAGCCATTATCGAATGCAGCGTCGGTCACCGATTTGTTTTCGTTGATTATGTCACGCAGTGCAGACTCAAGTCTGATATTTGCAAGGTACTGCATAACCGATATTCGTGTAATTCTTTTGAAGCATCTTGAAAAATATGAGGTTGAAAGTCCCATTTTTGATGAAATATCGTTGAGAGTTATGTCCTCGGAATATTTTTGTCCCATAAATTCGATAGCCGACTTGATGTATTCCAATTCCTTGTCGCTTGCAGACTTCGTCTTTTCAGTGCTTTCAACCGCACACTCGGAAACAAGAACGAAGAATATATCGTGCATAAGCGAATTGATTTTCACCTCATAACCTGTCGGAATTGTTTCAAAAAACACAGCCGTCTGCCTTAAAAGCTCCTTAATTTTCTGCTGTGCGGAAATGTTATCACCCAGCGAAAATTCATAGTCTTTGATATGCGGATAATATTTCAGCAGCCGCTCATAGGACAGCAAAACTACAAGGTACTTTATATTCTCATCAGGCTCTGCTGAAATAGTACGGTGAAGACAGCCGCTGTCCACTTTATTGACTATAGTCCAGAGCTTAACATCATCAA
>CALZCU010000253.1 GCA_945632055.1 uncultured Ruminococcus sp.
TGTTCGCTTATTCTGTTTTTTCGGGTTTACCCCAACTATTGACAGAGAGCCGAAAATGCTCCGGTGGAGCATTTTTAGCGAGGAGCGTTGATGAAACATAACTGTTCGCAACACGCCGCAAAAGACGGGGCAGGTGCTGTCTGTCGATGTCTTAGCAGTCATCCGCTCCAATAAAAAAGCACCCTTAGGGGTGTTTTTTTATTGGCTTACGGATAGGGGCTCGAAGCCGAACATTAATAAATTGAAAGTTTTAGTATCTTGTAAGTTATTGACAATTTTTATCGGAGTAGTATAATTATTATTAATAATAGTTTATATTATACAAAATAATTTTTTCAGGAGGTAAAAGTTGTGATGAAAATTAAAAAATTTACTGCAATGCTGATTTCGGTTTTGCTTATGTTTTCAATGATGACTGCGGCAACCGGAAGCACTATGGCTGCTGTTGCCGAGGACGGCACTTATGTGCCCGATGAGAATGTTGAGGGTACATATAGGTACTACTTTGCAATGCCGAACTCGTGGCTCAACGAATACACTGATACCGCAGGTGTGTATTGGTGGACCGGTTTTGGTGATATGATTGAAGGTGTCAGTGACAATATGCCATGGCCCGGCTACAAGGCAAATCGTGACAGCTATCAGGGCAATGCCTGCGGTATTTATTATGTTGACTGTCCCTCCGAGGTTCCGGTAATTGTCTGGAACAACTACATTGACGGCGGCTTTGATCCTGAAGCACCTGAATTTGCAGCGTCTAAGCAGGCTCGTGATATAAATACAGAGTACTACAGCGCAGGCGACAGCTACCTTTACACCTCTGAGTGGTTTGAAGAAGTGGAAACAGCCTATAACAGTGACAAGACAGCATTAGGCGCATATGCTGATAATTTCTTTGAAGAAGAGGATTTCGGCTTTGGTTTCTCATTTAATTTTAATAATATGATTTTTGTCATTGATCCGAATAAGTCTTCTGAAAACTTCGTCGGTAATACGGTATATGTCGGAGATTGGTACTTCTACTACGGCGACGGTGAGTATGGAACATATCCTACAAGAGCTTGGGCAGAATCAAAGGGAGCTTTGAAGGACCTTGCAGATTATTCCGATATTCCGTCTTCTCCCGATGAGCCTGAAAAGCCTGAGGGCGAATATGCAGACGGATATTATTATTCCGTAAATGATGACGGTACAGCCCAAATCACAGGATATGACGGCTCAGAAACAGAGCTTGAAATTCCCGGCGAGCTTGGCGGATATGAGGTAACAAGCATTGGGTCTGAAGCTTTTTCCGACTGCACAGAGCTTACAAGCGTTTCAATACCAAACAGTGTGACGAATATCGGCTATTGTGCCTTTGCTGAATGTTCAAGCCTTGAAAGTGTAACAATACCGAACAGCGTAACGGATATTGACTGGGGTATATTTTACAATTGCACAAGCCTTGCGAGTGTAGAAATACCCGACAGCATTACAAGCATCAGCGACAGCGTGTTCTGGTATTGCACAGGTCTTACAAGCGTTACCTTACCGAACAGCGTTACAAGCATTGGCGAAAGCGCCTTTTCTGATTGCACAAGCCTTAAAAGCATAACGATACCCGAAAGTGTTAATTCAATTAATTCTCATGCCTTTTTCAACTGCGAAAGTCTTGAAAAAATAACAATACCAAACGGCGTTGCAAGCATTAGTGACTATACTTTTACAGGCTGCACAAATCTTGCAGACATAACAATACCAAACAGCGTTACGAGCATTGGCTTTTTTGCCTTTTCCGACTGCACAGGTCTTGCGAGCATAACAATACCTGACAGCGTAACGAGTATTGATGTATATGCCTTTAACTCCTGTATAGGCCTTAAGGAAATAAATGTTGATAAAGGCAATGCTGTTTATTCCTCTGCCGACGGAGTATTGTTTGACAAGGAATATGATACTCTGGTTTTATATCCTATAGGAAAAACTGATGAAGCCTATAAAGTTCCCGAAGGTGTTAAAAGTATTGGCGAGTGTGCTTTCTTTGACTGCACAAGCCTTGAAAGCATAGCAATGCCCGACAGCGTTACAAGCATAGGCGATCATGCCTTTTCCTACTGTATAAGCCTTGCAAGTATAACAATGCCTGATAGCATCACAAGCATAGGCGATTATGCTTTTTCAGAATGTTCAACTCTTGAAAGTGTAATTTTACCGAAAGACATTACACAAATCAGCGTGTGTGCTTTTTCTGATTGTGCAAGTCTTAAAGATGTTGCAATTCCTGACGGTGTAACGATTATCGGCTGGAGTGCGTTTTCCGACTGCGCAAGTCTTTCGAGTGTTTCAATACCAAACAGCGTTTCAAGTATTGATTTTTATGCTTTTGCAGGCTGTAAAAGTCTTACAAGCGTGATAATTCCGAGCAGTGTAGAACTCATTGGTTGGTACGCTTTTGACGGTTGCACAAGCCTTAAAAGTGCCACCTTCCTTTCGGGTGAAACCATAATCGGAATGAACGCTTTCGGAAAGGTTGAAGGCTTAACGATTAAAGGCTATAAATACTCAAACGCTGAGAAATATGCAAATAATAACGGATTTACTTTCGTTACACTTGTTGAAGGAGATATTGACGGCGACGGTAAATTGAGCATTACAGACGCAACTGCAACTCAGAAGTATCTGGCTTCTACACTTGAATTTACTCCTGAACAGCTTGCAATTGCCGATGTAAACGGCGACGGTGAAATTTCCGTTAAGGATGTAACCTTTATTCAGAAGTATCTCGTAAGCGTGGTTTAGTTTTATAATGATACATAGCAGGCAGTGCTACCGCAAAACG
>CALZCU010000254.1 GCA_945632055.1 uncultured Ruminococcus sp.
AACAAGGCCCTGTGCAGGCTGTGCAAATTTGTTGTTTTTCAGCTTTACGGGAGCGTCATCTCCGGCATCGCCGAAATCAATGTGACAAACTGCAACCCTGTTACAGAGCCTTTCAAGCTTTTCACAGTCCTCCTCGGGAATGTAGCCGTAGATAACAAATATATGCTTTGAGTGGTCAAGCTCGTTGATAACCCTGTATTTATCCGCTCTTATGCGGAAGTAATCCTGCGTATTGCGGATATCACTGCGCTTATCGGCAAAGGAAGCAATCTCCTTTTTAGCCTCTTCAATTTCCTTTATAAGCCTTTCCTTTTTTTGCAAAAGCCGTTCTGCCTTGACCTTCGGAATACGGCTTGTCGGACTCATAGGCTTTGCAAAGCCTATGTTTCTCAGCACATCTTCAGCCATTGTTTTCTGGCTTATCGGCGTGAAAATTACAACGCAGGTCAGATTGCTTTCGGAGTGCTGAATTTCAAATTCAAATTCAAGCTTCGGATTTTGCTTTGCAAGCTCCTTCGCAAGATTTTCCTCGCTGTACTGACAGGGAAGAGTTCCGATAAACACTGCAGTTGACCTTGTGTCGCCCGTATTCAGCGGAATATCAAGGTTCTGCCAAACCTCAAGCTGAGCAAGTGTTGTGCTTATCCTCAGAAGCTCCGCCGAATTGTCGGCACAGCGTTTGTTAAGCTCGGCTATCCTTGAACAGACATTGATTACCTCGCCTGCGTTTGATGCTATAACTCCGATTTCATCGGGGTCAATCTCCTGCCTGCCTGCAAAGGACGACAACATTCCTTTCTTTTCGGGACAGTTTTCATCAAGCACCTTCAATGCCTGCTCGGTCAGATTGACATTTCGTTCAAAAACCTGCATCTGCGAGGTTAAATCGACCTTTGCAAATCCGTCCTTAGGCTTGCCTGTTTTCTTAATCTGGATAAGTGCGCTGTCCTGAAGATGCTCAAGCAGTCGCTTTCGGTCCTCACGAAGAGCAATTATCCGAACAGTTTTCATTTTTAGTTTTGCCAATTAATAATCACCACACTTTGCGATTGACAAAAATCAGCCAATCAGGTAATTGACGGCGTTTTTAATTACGCCTGTGCGATTTTTTTCTGCATTTTCGGAGATTTTCGCACATTTTGACTCTGCTTCTGAAATTGCTTTCTTAATCTGCGCTTCACCGTCAGCCTTAGCCTTTTCAAGCCTTGCTTCAGCCGCTGCCTCAGCCTCGGCTTTTGAAGCCTTAAGAAGCTCTGCACAGTCGTTTTTTGCCTGCTGAATATCCTTTTCAGCCTTGACCTTTGCGTCTGCCTCACGCTGTTTACATTCATTTTCAGCGTTTAAAACGGCTTCCAACATATCCTTTGCCATATTTCATCTCCTTGCATTTGCCAAACGGTTTGTCTGCCTGTGATATAAATACTATTCATTCAGCTGTATTCAGCCGTATAATATTTATAACCTATAATATAACATATTTTTCGTCAAAAATCAATTATTATTTAAAAGATAAATGCCATTATTTTGGATAAAACCTTTAAATTTTCGTTTATTATTTAATAGATAATTCTAATTCAGAATTATTAATATACAAACATTCAGTTCTGTTCATACGGCTTTAGTTGATACACTGTTAGCTTCTATTATTTGTAATACAAATATAAATAAAAGTGCACATTGAAATTAATCGCTGTTTTTGATAAAATATATATTAAAGATAAAAGCAAAGGCAGACGATTGTATATGGCAGAGTTCAAGACAAATGTAATGAGAATACTCGATAAGGAAAAGGTTGAGTATATCGCACACGAATACCCTCACGGCAAGGAGGCTGTTGACGGAGTAACCGTTGCCAATTTGCTGAATCAGAATCCCGACTATGTGTTTAAAACGCTGGTGACAAAGGGAAGTAAGGATTATTTTGTCTTTGTCGTCCCCGTTGCAGATGAGCTTGACCTTAAAAAATGCGCAAAGTGCGTGGGCGAAAAATCCGTTGAGATGATTGCGGTTAAGGACATAACAAAGGTTACGGGATATGTCAGGGGAGGCTGTTCACCGCTCGGAATGAAGAAAAGGTATAGGACAGTCTTTCACAAAACGGCTTCGGAGATCCCTCGGATAATTGTAAGTGCAGGAAGAATAGGCTATCAGATTGACCTGAAGCCCCAGGAGCTTATCCGACTGACGGACGGGCAGTGTGCAGATATAACAAAAGCATAAAACAAATAAAAGCGAACGGCACAGAACCGTTCGCCTTTTGTTTGTTTATCAAAAACTGCTCGGAAATAGTCGGGCATATAAGTGTATTTTTATATGACTCTGTCTGCCCGAATTGCGTGTCGAGGCACTCGACAGCTTATTCTTCAATTATTTCAAGACTGCTGTCGTCAACCCTTCTAAGCTCTTTTTTATTGAAGGCGTCATAAATAACAGGGATTATGAACAGCGTCATAAATGTTGCGTAAATCAGACCGCCGATGCAGACAATCGCAATCGGCTGCATCATTTCCGCACCTGTTCCGATGCCGAGAGCCATAACCGACAGGCCAAGCACTGTTGTGAGAGCCGTAATCAGAATAGGTCGCATTCTTGTCTTGCCTGCTTCAACAATTGCCTCTGTTCTTTCCTTGCCCTCAAGGCGGAGCTTGTTGATGTAGTCGACAAGCACAATTCCGTTGTTTACGATTATACCGCACAGCATAATAAAGCCAATCAGCGACACAACGCTGACATCAAAGCCTGTTATCAGCAGTGCAAGGAAGCCGCCCGTAAATGCAAGGGGAATTGTAAACATAATAATGAACGGTGAT
>CALZCU010000255.1 GCA_945632055.1 uncultured Ruminococcus sp.
TACCTTTCGGGCGTACCACTATCGGTATCAGCACACCGCTTTCCTTTATGCTGTCAATCAGCATTTCCATATCGGAATTATCCTGTATCTTGAACGGATAATTCTCAAAGGGTACGCAGTCAGCGACCCTGATTTCTGTAACATTCATTTATCTTTCCCATCCTTTCGATTTGCGTTTTCTCGCTTCTTTTTCCTGCTGTGCCATCTGCTGAAGTACTTCCGGCGGTATTTTTGAAATCACCTTTTCAAGCTCCTTCTGCTTTTGGTTCAGCTCATAAATTTTTCGGTTTGCCTGTTTGAGTTCCAGTTCCTGCTCGTAATTGATACTGCGGTAATTGGAATTGCTGTCACGCTCGCTGAACAGTTCACGCTCCAGATAGGCGATGTGCTTGTCCGTGCTTTGAAGCTGCACCTTGAGTTGAGCCATCTCCGGCGCATACCTGCCGAGAAGGGCAATAGCTGCATCTTTTTTCTTTGCGTTGTTCACAAGCCCGATGTCATTGATTGCACCGCATATCTCCCCGTAATGGTCGTAAAGCTCGCCGGCAACCTTAAACATAAAGGGAGGAATGTGCTTTCTGTGGGATACCTTTGCAGGCGTTCCTCTTGTGATGTCGGGATATTTTTCGTGCATATATTCGTAGAATTTATCCTGCCAGCCCACAAGCCCTTTCGGTCCTCCGATAATATCCTTGGAAGACAATCTGCCTTTTTCCGTTATCGGAACAAAGCAAAGGTGCATATGGGGAGTTGCCTCGTCCAAATGCACAACTGCCGAGATGATGTTCTCTTTTTTGAAGTTGTTTTCAAAGAAACGGTAGGCATAATCAAAGTATTTTCTCTGTTCCTCAACGGATTTTCCTTTCAGCCAGTCAGGGGTTCCGCCCACGAAACAGTCCTGCATAACCACGCTGTCCTTTCTTCGCTTAGCTCCGACTTCTTCAATCCTGTCCAGTACTGCCTTGCGGTATTTTGCCGTCGGCTCGACAATGTGATAGTTCAGGTGCGTCCTCGAAGGGTCAATATCGGGATTGCTTTTATACTCGGCTTTCAGTCGTTCGTGATGATTGCATATCCTGCCGACAGCGCCGAGCTTGCGTTTTTCTATGCGCATAATCGCGTAATTTGCCATAGGCATTTCTCTCCTTATCGTTTCATTTTCAAGGAAGTAATAATTCAGAATGTATCGTTGAATTATCTTCCTCTGTATCATTTTTCAGAGAACGGGAGAGACGATCGATACACAGCAAAGCACCTCTTGCCGCCTTTCGGTCTTGTTTGCTCGCCGTCCTTTGCGGCTCGTAAACAAAACCTCAATGCTGTTGTCCGTGATATTTTGCTCGCCATATCCGGCGGCTCGCAAAAATCACTGCCAACCGAACGGAAACCGTGCGTTTTCCGTTCCCGGTGCATTGCAGTGTAACCCACTACACCTTGCAAGCAAGGTGGTGGGCAAGGCGTTCCCCCTTGACTCCCTTAAAAGGGCAAATCCTCACAGCTTTTCGTGTCTTTATCCGTCACGAAATCCTGTTCGTCCTTGCCCTCCGGCAACAACCAAAACCACTGCACGCCCTGTTTCACAGAGCGTATGCCCAGCAGTGCTTTTGCTTTTTTTGCCGTACTCTCGCTGACCCCCGCCTCTTTCAGATGACGCATCACTTCGCTCTGCGGCTTTGGCTGGGTGCCAGCGAGTAAAGCGGACAGCATTTCTTTTGCTTTCTGCATTTGCTCATCGGGTCTGCCGACTCCCGCAAATACATTCCCCAAAACTTCATCTGCTGTCCTTGCGGTTTCCTCCAGCCAGTGAATACCGCCCTCGTCAACCGAAAAGAGAATGGCATTTCCTGTCGGGGCAAGGTTGCTTTTGACCTGCGCCAGTATTCGCTCATCGGGACGTTCCTTATCGGTTCTCCCGACGAGCAGAACGCTTCTTGCCGCACCCACAATATCCACCGAACCAACGCCACGGTTCAGTGCTTTCTGCCCGATTGCCTTGTTCATATGATGAACGATGACAATCGCACAGCCCTGTTCCTTTGCGATGTCAATCAGCGGTCGAAACTGTCTGCGGACTTCATTGGCGGAATTGATCGAGGTTGACTCCCCGATATATGCGGATAAGGGGTCAAGGACAATGAGCTTTGCTTTGGTCTGTCGGATAGCTTCCAGCAGTCGCTCGTCGGAAAAGCTCAGATACTGTTCCTTCTCATTGATAAACAGCAGTCTGTCCGTATCGCCGCCTGCGGCAATAAAGCGGGGAACGATCGTATCGTCTGCGTCGTCCTCTGTGGACTGGTAAATGACATTGACCGGTTCTGCGCCCTCGCCGTCGGTAAAGGGCATTGGCTCGCCCCTTGTCAGCATTGCGGCAAGCTTCAGAATCAAGGTGCTTTTGCCGTCACCGGCGTCGCCCTGCAAGACCGTGACCTTGCCATAGGGAATATACGGATACCACAGCCATTCCACGCTCTTTACCTGAACCTCGCTTGCCTTTGTAATCTCAAGCTTCATTTCTTCGTTTTCTCTCCTTTCTCAAAAATTTCGGGCATTCGATTACCAGCACCCGAAAGCTCTGCTTGCAGTCGTTCTGACACTTCCTGCAAAGCTCGTTATAGGTGATACGGTTTCTCTCATTCAGAAACAGCGCCCATTCCTGTTTCCGCTTTTTACTCATTCGTGGCACTTTCACCACCTCCCATAGTTTTCAACCCAAGCCGTAAGGCGTGGGTATGTAACCGCCGCTTTACCCGATTGCCGTTTTTGTATGCCTGCCCCCATCTAAGCGGCGTTGCCCTGCTC
>CALZCU010000256.1 GCA_945632055.1 uncultured Ruminococcus sp.
TAGTCTTGAAATCTTTTTGTTTTTTCAAGTGTCTACTTTAAGGGGATTATATCAGTCGGCCTTTTTTGATGTCGCATTGACAAAATAGGAGAGGAAAATCTATGAATCAAACTAATCTTGTTGTCTGTCTTTATCCTTGCTGTGATTATATAATAAAGCCTTTATGTGACAACAATATGACGGACAAAATAAAAAACCGTGAATGTTTTTGAAAGATTACGAAAATTTCTTAATGTATTCAAGAAATTTTGCGTACAGATTATCCTCAAGTTCCTCAAGCTCGTTGTCAATACCGCCGTTAAAAAACATCTGATTATGCTTTTGCAGAGAAAGATATGCGCCGACAAGGTTTTTTCTGACCTCGTGCTGTAATTCATCACTCACCGTTTTTCCGCAGGAAATTCCGAGATAAACGCTGTTGTCAACAAGCTGTGTTGAGATTGACGAGTTTTTCAGCTCAAAGTTGTTTATAGCGTGAAGCCCTTTTGAAAATTCTCGCAAAGAAAATTCTTCGTGCTTTACATACTTTTTCTGCTTTTCAAGCCTGTCAAGCTCACACTTGTCAAGAGAAAAATCAGGACTTGTAATATAACTGCACATATTATTTGAATCCGACGACAATACATTATACAGCCGCATTGAATTTACTGCGGCTTCAAGACAGGAAAATGCGGCGAACTGCATATTGCTTTCATTTAATTTTAAAAAGCTGTAGAGATTCTGAAAAACCGATTTGTTGATTACAATGAGAATCAGCCTTTCGTTGTCCTGATGCTGTGCAAGCGTGGGATTTGAAATATAACTCATTGTAAATTTATAGGATTTACTGACATATTCTGTCAGCATTTCCTTGAACTTGTTAAGAAAATCACATTCCCTTATTGTAAACTCAAACATATTTTCACCTATCTAAATAATTCCATATCGGAATTATACAAATCATTTCTTGTTATGTCGCTGTCAATTTCAAAGCCTGAGAAGGTTTCAAAAGCAGAAATCAAAAGATTTGGGTTGACATTGTCACTGCTTCCTGCCGACAGAACTACATTGAGCAAAACAGATTCAAACCTTTCTTCAACTGAACTGCTTTTAATCCCCTGCTTAATATCAACGGTTTTAAGACCTTTTTTAGACCTTTTCTCAACCTCTATTTTTTCCTGTGACAGAAATTCATTGAGATTTTCTGCTACTGCCGAGCTGCGTACACTGTCGGATTCAAGCTTTATTGTAAAATCTGCATAGGCGATTTTTCCTGCTTTCATTTCTGGCTCGGTTACGCTGAACACCTGCAAGCCTCTCGGCAGACAGGCGTTGAGCTTTGAGATTATTTCTTTAAAGGAATAATCATCGTCTTCGAGCTTTACATCCATACACTCGTTCACACCTCTGAATCCGAGTGACAACGGCAGTGGAAAGGTCGCAAACGGATGAGGATTGAAGCCCTCTGTGTGCCATACGGGCAGCTTGCTTTTGTGGAGCGCCCTGAGCATACAGCGGTTTAAGTCAAGATGAGAAATATATCTGCACTCAAAATCCTTTTTAAACCATATTCTTACGCTTTTCAAAGCAAACTCCCTCCCCATATTTTGCCGCACCGCAGTTGTTGCATTTCAGCCTGCAATGCGGTGTTGTAGTATTTTCATAAGCCTTTTTACATTCCTTGATAAGATAATCCTTTGTAACTCCGTAATCAATATGATCCCAAGGCAGAATTTCATCAAAGGAGCGTCTGCGGTTTGCGTAAAATGCAGGGTCAATTCCACATTCATCAAAAAGCTCAAGCCAATTTTCAAGGCTGAAGCAATCATTCCAGCCGTCAAAATGGAATCCTTTTTCGCAGGCAAGCTCAAGCACTTTGCAGAGCTTTCTGTCACCTCTTGCAAAAACTGCTTCAAGGTAGCTTGTGTCTGCGTCGTGATAATTGAACTGAATTTTCTTTGTCGTAATACTCTCTTTGATATGAGCCTGCTTGTCGTGAAGCTGAGGAATTGTGTCCTGAGGCTCCCACTGAAACGGTGTGAAAGGCTTTGGAACAAATGAAGAGGCTGAAACTGTAACTCTTACGGATTTTCCCTTTGGCTTGTTGGGACACTTGTAGTAGGTGTCGACAACAGCCTGTCCGAGCTGTGCAATTGCTTCAACATCCTCAAGAGTTTCTGTCGGCAAGCCAATCATAAAATACAGCTTGACGGTTGTCCAGCCGCCGTCAAAGGCTGTTGCACAGGTTTCGAGCAATTCCTCTTCACGGACATTCTTATTGATTACATCACGCATACGCTGACTGCCTGCTTCCGGAGCAAAGGTCAGTCCGCTTTTGCGTACGGTTTTGATTTTGTTCATAATTTCGTCCGTAAAACCGTCAACACGCAGTGAAGGCAGAGAGATGCTGACCTTTTCGTCCTTGCTCCATTCAGTCAGTTTTTCAAGAAGCGGAACTATCTGACTGTAATCGCTGGAGCTTAATGATGACAGCGAAACCTCGTCATAGCCTGTGTTTTCGCAAAGTGCTTTGCACTGGGCATTGATTGTTTCAGGTGATTTTTCTCGCACGGGACGGTAAATAAAGCCTGCCTGACAAAAACGACAGCCTCTTATACAACCTCTGAAAATTTCCTGTACAGCTCTGTCGTGAACAATCTCTACAAGCGGAACAACAAAATTGTCGGGGTAATAGGATTTGTTCATATCCTTCATCAGCCGCTTGTGAATTTTTGAAGGAGCATTTTCCTTTGGTACAAACTCCTTAATCGTGCCGTCCTCATTATATGAAACATCATACAGCGACGGAACATAAAC
>CALZCU010000257.1 GCA_945632055.1 uncultured Ruminococcus sp.
GCCTTGAAAACTTCTGCTAATCATTACATTTTGCTTAAGTTGACGACATTGCCTCGAGGGGAAGCCTTGAAAGCTACTGCAATTCAAAATTTTTTGACTCTTCTTATACATTCAACTTTCATTGACTGCGGAGGAAACATTATGAGCGAAAAAACAATAGCCGCAATCAGCACCGCTCAGGGCGAGGGCGGCATCGGCGTAATCAGAATTTCGGGCGAAAACGCACTCGAAATTGCCGATAAAATTTTTACAGGAATTTACAACAGAAAAATTACCGAAATGAAGGGCTACACCGCCTCATACGGCAAAATCTGTCACAACGGCGAGGAAATTGACGAGGCTGTTGCGCTTGTTTTTCGTGCTCCGCACAGCTATACAGGCGAGAATGTTGTCGAGCTGTCCTGCCACGGCGGAATTTACCTCACAAAGCAGGTGCTTCGTGCCGCACTCTCGGCAGGCGCTGTTCCTGCTCAGGCAGGCGAATTTACCAAGAGAGCCTTCCTCAACGGCAAAATCGACCTCACCGAAGCCGAAGCTGTCATTGATTTAATCAGCGCAAAAAGCAAATCTGCCGCACGAGCCGCACTCTGCGTTAAGGACGGCGCTGTCAGAAAAAAGATTGACACTGTCAAGAACGATTTGCTCTCGCTTGCCGCACATCTTTCTGCGTGGGCAGATTATCCCGAGGAGGACATCGCTGAGGTAAGCGATGAAATGATACTCGATGTCTGCAAAAAATCAGCCGCAACGCTTGAAAAGCTCCTTGCAAGCTACGACAGCGGTCAGGCTGTCAAGCAGGGCATCGACACAGTAATTGCAGGCAGACCGAATGTGGGCAAAAGCACTCTGATGAATTTGCTTTCGGGCTGTGAAAAGAGCATTGTAACCGACATTCCGGGCACGACAAGGGATATTGTTGAGGACACCGTTCTTATTGGAGATGTTATTCTTCGCCTGAGCGATACTGCCGGTCTGCGTGATACCGAGGATGCCGTTGAAAAAATCGGTGTTGACAGGGCAAGGAAAAGGCTTGAACAGTGCGGACTTCTCCTTGCGGTTTTCGACAACAGCAGAGAGCTGAACAGCGAGGACAAAATGCTCCTTGAAGCCGCAGAGAATGTACCGTCAATTGCGATCATCAACAAAACCGATTTGCCGCAGAAGCTCGATATTAACTATATTTCATCTTATATAAGCAATATTATATATTTTTCCGCAATTAACGGTGACGGTCACAGCGAGCTTGTAAAGGCTGTTGAGCAAATTGCAGGAACAGCAAACCTCAATCCGAGCGAGGGAATTTTGTCAAACGAGCGGCAAAGATTGGCGGTGAGCAACGCATTAAGCTCGGTAAACGAAGCGCAAAACGCTCTTTCAATGGGGATGACCTTTGACGCAGTGACGGTCTCGCTCGAGGACGCAATATCGGAGCTTCTTGAGCTGACAGGCGAAAGAACGAGCGACGAGGTAATCGACCGAGTTTTCCACAACTTCTGCGTAGGCAAGTAGCCGGCAGTGTGACGCTGCACCCAATTCGAGAAGATAGAACGGATTTTACACAAAATAATTTTTTAGGATTTGATTTTATGACTACTTATTTTGCAGGTGAATACGATGTCGCCGTTATCGGCGCAGGCCACGCAGGCATCGAAGCGGCTCTCGCGTCTGCCAGACTTGGCTGTAAAACCGCAATTTTCACGATAAATATGGACGCTGTGGGCAACTGCCCCTGCAATCCCTCAATCGGCGGAACGGCTAAAGGTCATCTTGTGCGTGAGATTGACGCTCTCGGCGGCGAAATGGGCAAGACTGCCGACCAATGTTTTTTGCAGTCCAGAATGCTCAACAGGGGAAAAGGTCCTGCCGTTCACTCGCTTCGTGCGCAGATTGACAGGCGGAAATACTCCGACACGATGAAGCATAAGCTTGAGCTTCAGGAAAATCTGGAGCTTCGTCAGGCAGAGATTACCGACATCAGGCAGACTGACAACGGATATGAGCTTACAACAAGAATGCTCGCTGTTTTCAACTGCAAGGCTGTCATCATTGCAACGGGAACCTATCTCGGCGGCAGAATTTTTGTAGGCGAGGTTTCCTACGAAAGCGGTCCTGACGGAATTTTTCCTGCAACGGCTCTCGGCAAAAGTCTGAAAGAGTTAGGACTTCCTCTGCGCCGTTTCAAGACGGGTACTCCTGCAAGAGTGCTGAAAAGCTCAATCGACTTTTCCGAGCTTGAGGTGCAGAAGGGTGACGAGCCGCCACAGCCGTTTTCATACGAAACGGAAAATCTCGGTGAAAACAAGATTGACTGCCACATAAGCTGGACGAACGACCGAACAAAGCAGATTATTCTCGACAACATTCACCGCTCGCCGCTTTATGCAGGCAAGATTGAGGGTGTGGGTCCACGATACTGTCCGAGCTTTGAGGACAAGATTATGCGCTTCAAGGACAAGCCCAGACATCAGCTCTTTATTGAGCCTTGCGGCTTAAGCACAGAGGAAATGTACCTTCAGGGAATGAGCTCATCACTCCCCGAGGAAGTACAGCTCAAATTCTACCGCACGATTAAGGGACTTGAAAACTGCGTTATTATGCGCCCTGCCTACGCAATCGAATATGACTGCGTTGACCCTCTTGCGATGAACGCAACGCTTGAATTTAAGGACTTTCCGAATCTCTACGGTGCAGGACAGTTCAACGGAAGCTCAGGCTATGAGGAAGCCGCAGCACAGGGACTTGTTGCAGGAATCAATGCCGCACTGAAGGTTCTCGGCAGAGAAC
>CALZCU010000258.1 GCA_945632055.1 uncultured Ruminococcus sp.
TAAGTGCGCAAACACCGCCGCAGAGAACAGCCTGCTCACCGAAGAGGTCTGTTTCGGTTTCTGTTCTGAAGTTTGTTTCAAGAACACCTGCTCTTGCACCGCCGATTCCGAGAGCGTATGCGAGCGCAATATCCTTAGCTTTGCCTGTTGCGTCCTGATGTACTGCAACAAGACAGGGAACACCCTTGCCAACCTGATATTCGCTTCTAACTGTGTGTCCGGGTCCCTTGGGTGCTACCATTGTAACATCAACATCTGCGGGAGGAACAATCTGCTCGAAGTGAATGTTGAAGCCGTGAGCAAACATAAGCATATTGCCTGCCTCAAGGTTAGGCTCAATGTCGTTTTTGTAAAGAGAAGCCTGCTTCTCGTCATTGATAAGAATCATAATGATGTCAGCCTGTTTTGCAGCCTCGGCAGCTGTATATACTTTAAAGCCCTGTGCCTCAGCCTTTGCCCATGACTTACTTCCCTCGTAAAGACCGATGATTACATTACAGCCCGACTCCTTAAGGTTAAGAGCGTGAGCGTGTCCCTGGCTGCCGTAACCGATGATTGCAATTGTCTTACCGTCAAGTAAAGAGAGGTTACAGTCTGACTGGTAATAGATTGGTGCTTTCATGTTTTCTTTGTAGTCTTTCATTTTAATGAATCCTCCTTACCGCATAGTGCGGCATAAAATATGTATATGTTATACTGTAAGATTAAACGGAAACCGAAGCTGTGCCTCTGTCGATGGCAACAGTACCTGTTCTTACAATCTCACGGATACCATAAGGCTTGAGTAAATCGATAAGTGTGTTTACACGGCTTGCACATTCGCAGTATTCAACCGTAACACAGCTCGGAGCTACATCAACGATTTTAGCCTGCATAATCTCAGCCGTTTTGATAATTTCCGCACGCTTTGCGGCGGCGCAGTGAACCTTGATAAGAATAAGCTCACGGCTGATAAATTCGCCCTCGTTAAGACGCTTTACCTTTATGACGGGAATAACCTTGTTGAGCTGTTTTTCAAGCTGTTCAACAACATATTCGTCGCCGTTTGCAACTATTGTGATTCTCGAAACATTCGGGTCGTTTGTGACGCCTACTGCAAGAGAGTCAATGTTAAAGCCTCTTCGGGAGAAAAGTCCCGAAATTTTTGAGAGAACACCTGCCTGGTTTTCAACAAGTATTGATAATGTGTACTGCATTTTTTCACCTCATTTTACCTGCATTAAATAGACGGTGTGTCGGGATAGACATTGCAGACAAGGATAAACGGCTTGTCGGAGTCTACGATTCCCTTGATTATGCTTTCGGCTTCCTCGTTTGAGCTTGCTTCGGCGCAGTCGATTCCGTATGCCCTTGCAATTGCGAGGAAATCGGGGTCGCCCTTGAGAATTGTTGCGCTGTGTCTGCCCTCATAATTTTTGTCCTGAAGCTCACGCACCATACCGAGCCTTGAGTTTCTCATAATTATGATTTTTATGCCGAGGTCGTTGCCTGCGATTGTTGCAAGCTCGTTCATACCCATCTGAAAGCTTCCGTCACCGCAGATTACGATTACATCACGGTCGGGACGGGCAAACTTTGCGCCTACAGCGGCAGGAATTGAGTAGCCCATTGTACCCATACCGCCTGTCGTGAGGAACCTGCCCTCACGGATACGGAAGTTGTTTGCACACCATATCTGATTCTGACCGACATCTGCAACAAGAATTGCCTTCGAGTGGAACATTGCGCTGAGATGACTTACAAGCGTTCTCGGCTCAACATAGCCGTCAAAAACAGGCGGAGTTTTGAACAAATCCTTTTTCCAGGTCTGTACGGTTTCCTGCCACTCAGTGGGAACGGTGTAGTCGCCGATATTTTCCACAAGCATATCGAGAACATTTCTCATATCGCCGACAATCGGAATTTCAGTTTTAACATTCTTGCCGATTTCGGCAGGGTCAATGTCAATGTGAATTACCGTTGTGTTTTCGCTCATCTGGTGAGGTGCGGCAACTGCTCTGTCACCGAGCCTTGCACCGCAGACGATTACAAGGTCTGCGTCGTGAAGCGCACGGTTGGCAACAGCCTTGCCGTGAGTTCCGAGCATTCCGAGGTAAAGCTCGTGCTCGCTGGGCATTACGCCAATTCCCATCATTGTTGAGATTACAGGGATTTTTGTTTTCAGAGCAAAGTCCTGAAATTTCAGCTTTACACCTGAGCTTAACACGCCGCCGCCCGAAACAATGAGGGGGCGTTTGCTTGACTTGATTGCGTCAATCGCTTTTTTAACCTGAATTGCGTGTCCCTTTGTGTTGGGCTTGTAGCCGATTATATTTACGCTGTCGGGATAAACAAACTCCTCGATTTCGTTGGTCTGAATATCCATGGGAATATCAATAAGAACGGGGCCCTGTCTGCCTGTTGAGGCAATGTGAAACGCTTCCTTGAAAACACGGGGCAAATCCTCGGTTTTGTTTACAAGGTAGCTGTGCTTTACAAACGGCTCACAGGCACCTGTGATGTCTGCCTCCTGAAAAACATCTCTGCCGAGCAGATTGGACTGAACCTGACCTGTGATTGCAATCATAGGAATTGAATCGGTATAGGCGGTTGCAATTCCCGTAATAAGGTTAGTAGCACCGGGACCCGAGGTTGCAACACAAACACCCGGTCTGCCGCTGCAGCGAGCATAGCCGCTTGCCGCATGAGCCGCATTCTGCTCCTGACGGACAAGGATATGCTTGATTTTTGAATCGTAAATCTTATCGTAAAACGGACAGATAGCTGCGCCCGGATAGCCAAAG
>CALZCU010000259.1 GCA_945632055.1 uncultured Ruminococcus sp.
AGAACTGTCTGAACAATGCTCTGTGCTTTTCCGACAACCAAGCCGCCTCTCAGCCTGTCTGCAATCGGCTTTATCGGAGCACAGCCTATTATTGCCGCCGCAAGCATAACAATAAACCAAGGGGTCAGCTGTGTGAGCAGGAAGGAAAGCGACTGCTCAGAGATGCTGAAGCCTGCGAACATATTGCCGATAAACTGAAAGCCCTGATTTATTGTGTCGGCTCTGAACATTACAAAGCCTACGGTTACTGCAAGCAGGGTGTAAATGTGCCCTGCAACCCTCGGGAGCTTGCTGAATACGGGGACAAACTCCTCGAGCAGCAGTAACAGTCCGTGAAAAATTCCCCAAAGCACAAATGTCCAGCTTGCACCGTGCCAAAGTCCTGTGCAAAAGAATACAATCAGTCTGTTAATTACTGTTCTTGTTCTGCCCTTTCGGTTGCCGCCAAGCGGTATGTAAAGATATTCCTTAAACCAGGTTGAAAGAGAGATATGCCATCTTCTCCAAAAGTCACGGACGCTGACTGCGCCGTAAGGGTAGTTGAAGTTTTCCTTGAAGTCGAAGCCGAACATCTTTCCAAGACCGATTGCCATATCGGAGTATCCCGAGAAATCATAGTAAATCTGGAACAGGTATGCAATTGCTCCGAGCCACGCAGTAAGTATTGAAGCGTAACCATCACCTGCCGAAAAAACAGCGTCGGCAACCTGCCCCATTGTATTTGCAATCAGAACCTTTTTGCCAAGTCCGCAAATAAAGCGTCTTAAGCCCTCGGCAATCTTTTCTGCACTCTGATTTCTTGAAACAATCTGCTCGCTTATATCCCTGTACTTTACAATAGGACCTGCGATGAGCTGCGGAAAAAATGTTATGTAAAGCAAAACATAAAAGTAATTTTTCTGAGGCTCAACCGCATTTCTGTATACATCAATTACATAGGACAGTGCCTGAAATGTGAAAAAAGATATTCCTATCGGCAAATCAATCTGCGGAACCGGAATCATTAAGCCCGTAACAGAATTTACGGTTTCAACAAGAAACGCTGAGTACTTGAATACTGCAAGTATTCCAAGGTTAATTATTACTGCGGCAACAATAGCCGCCTTTCTGCCTGATGATTTTGAAGCTGCAAGCCTTGCGCAGACATAATTTAAAACGGAGCTGAATATCATCAACAAAACATAAACAGGCTCTCCGTATGAATAAAAGGCAAGACTTGCGACAATTAAAAGTCCGTTTCTGAATTTAAGCGACGGTACTGCAGTGTAAAGAAGGAAAACCGTCGGCAGAAACACACACAGAAACACTAATGAACTAAATACCATTTGCTCTATCCACTTTCCCCAATGAATTTATTTATGCGCATTATAATTTGCGGTATTGTCCTGCACTATATTTTTACATGCATCCAGGAATATCCGGGAGCAATACCCGCCTTATAATTCGGACTATATGTTGTGTTGTAATTCAGAGCATAGTAATCACCGGGATTATGTCTGCTCCACTCGGGGTCGTATATCAAGCCGTCAACCTCTGCCCAGCCGTGACCGCCGCTGTTGCAGCAATAAACATTTGTATAGCCCACAGCCTTAGCCATATAAGCAAAGGCAGCTGCATAGCTGAAGCAGTTGCCTGCTCCGTTTACAAACATATCGTTTGCATAGATAATCGTCCAGTCACTGCCGTGATAGTGCGGTATTCTCGGATTCAGTTCCTTATAGGAATCTCTGACATAATTAAAGCAGGCTCTGAGCTTCTGAGATTTGCTCATATTTTTATTGGTTATTTTTGCGGCTATCTTCAAAGCTCTGAAGAGCGTCTTGTCAGATTCCGTTGAAACCTTTGTAGCCTTACCGTTCATTACAATCCAGTCGTTTCCGCCCTGTGTTACCGCATTGCTGTAGGTAAAATCGATTTTACCTGTCTTGTCAGCATAGTACCAACCGTCCTTGCTTGAGCCGACAATGCCGTCCTTCTGTAAAGCGCCCGATGAATTGTAATAATACTTGTTTCCGTTTATAGTCTGCAAGCCACTGCGGAACTGTCCGTTTGTGAAATAGTAGGTGTCGCCGTTTGACGATATTTTTCCGTCTGCGAGCCTTCCTTTATAGTAGTATTTTGTGTTTGAAATGTAAGAGGTTATCAGCTTTCCGTCCTTGTCAAGACAGCGAAGCGTATAGGTGTAGACGGTGTTTGCGTTTGCTGAAGTGTCGGCAAAGCTGGTTTCGGCTGTATCGACTATTCTGCCCCAGTCCTTGCCTACAGTCTTTCTGTATAACCTGTAGCCTGCAGCTCCCTCGACTGCCTTCCATTCAACCAGATTGCCTGTTTCTGCCTTTGAAATACTTGAAATTGCAGGCGGTGCAAGGAAAAGGTTTGTCTTTCCTGCCTTATCGTAGCCGCTTGCAAAATTTCCCTTGCTGTCAAGACATCTGACTGTGTAGGTGTAATTTGTACCTGTTTTAAGATTATTGTGCGTATAGCTTGTTGAGGTCGTGTTGCCAAGTCCTCTCCACACATTGTCACTGTCGAGGTAAAATACTCTGTATTTTGACGCACCTCCGCACTTTGACCAGCTTATCTCCGCACCTGTTGCAGTATTGGTGATGCCCGTGATTGACGGTGACTTTACATATGCTATGCTCTTGCCCTGATTGAAGTAGCTTATTGTGTTTCCGTTTTCGTCAAGACATCTTACAGTATATGTATAGCTTGTTCCTGAGCTTGCATTTCTGTCAACAAATACTGTGTCTTCCGTTT
>CALZCU010000260.1 GCA_945632055.1 uncultured Ruminococcus sp.
TTACAGCATTTTTCTTGCTATGAGGCTTCTTTTCTGTCACCTCATCATCTGAATCATCACTGTCAAAAATGTTAATAATTTTATCGTTGTTATCGATGTCAGATTTGTCTTCTGTTACGACAGGAGCAGTCTTAACAGGCTCGTCATCTTCAAAGAAGTCACCGTAATCCTTATATTGTGCCTGCTGTTTAAAGCTGTCGTCAGTTTTCTTTGGTTCATAATTCTCAAATACTCTGTTGTCAATTTCAATGCTGTCAGCATTTTCTACGGCAGGAGCTTCGGTATTTAAAACATCAGATGCAGTGCTGACAACAGCACCGACTGCAATGGCTTCCTCAAAAGCATTTTCGCTATTCTTATCATCTGCTTGTCCGTTATCGGAAGATGAATTTTTCTCTGAATCACTGCTTTCGCCGATTTCGGTTACAGCCTCGATTTCGACAAAGTCAGACATTTCTTCATTATCATTTACAGCTTCATCAACAACAGTCTCGTCAGTATCAGCATTTTCAGCCGTTACCTCAACAGACTGCACTTCCGGTTCAGTAACAGCGTCTGCACCGTTATACTCAAACTCCTCAAAGACATTGCCGTCAAAATCAGTTGTCTCCGGAACGATAATATTTTCATTTTTATCACTGCCGGAAATCTCACCTCTGATAGATGTAAGCGCATTTTTAATATTACCTGCATTTTTCCATCTGTTGCCGTTGTTTGGCTGACAGGCAATAACGATAACGCTTTTCAGCTTTTCACTGCCGTTTTTCGGAGCAGTGATGCTTTTTCCGTCAAAACGAGCCTTAATTGCGTCATCACGGCTGACTTTTTCACTCTCAAAGGGAAGAGAGCCGTTGTTGCTCATCAGGTACATAATCAGACCGAGGGAATAAATATCGGTAGTAAAATCAGCGTTTTCCTTTTTATAGATTTCGGGAGCGATGAAGGACATATCGGAAATTTTGCTCTCAAAGTCAGAAAAACCGCCGAGCTTGTATTTGCCGTCAAAAGTGACAAAAATATTGTCGGGATTTAAATTGCCGTGAAAAATATTATTAGCCTCAAGCCTTTCAAGGATAGAGCACATCTGAATACCGAAGTCAACAATTTCAGCCTCGCTGAAGCTCTTTGACTTAAGAAGCTCGGAAAGCGGCTGTAAATCCTCGGTAATAATGAAAAACTCAATCTTCTTTTTAGCAGGATTATTATTCACGCAAATATCAAGATAATTGAAGCAGTCGCCTGACTGAGCAATCTTTTTAAGAAAAGCGGCTTCATCATTGATAAAGTCGGTGTTATCAATAACATAGTCCTCCTTGCTCATAACAACATATCTGAGCAAAGCAGAAATAACAGTACCGTCATAATCCTTTTTGCTTACCTTAAAAACAGTATTGCCGTTTTCATCAGATAAACGGGAGATAATCTTCCAATCCTTAATGCTGTTTGGCAGTTTAATATTAGCGGACATTATTACAACTCCTTATATAATAGTATAGAAAGAAAACTTATTAGTAAAAGAAACACTAAAAATACTTATAATCAAAACTATTATAACACAAAGCAAAGAACATTTCCATAATTTTTTTAATTTTATTATCTTTCTTATATTCTTATATATAAAGGTATATAAAGGAAAAGTAAGGAACACTCTTGACCGTTCCGCAGAATTACAGCAAACATATAATATACATCAACCCCGTAGGGACACTGCGTGCCGTGTCCACCGTAGGGGCGGATATCATCCGCCTAAAATTACACCACATCTCGTAGGGGCGGATATCATCCGCCCGTCAGCTTGACACTGCCCCAATCCGAATTGAACAATTTAACAAATTATCACCAACATATTTGTGCAAAATAATAAATTTCAAAAAAACTGCACAAAAACAGCAAAAGCAACAGAAAAAAACGAATAAAAGTTGCTTAAATAAATAGCAAAAAACCACACAATATTTTATAATAACAGCAACATAACAATAGTACTTTTGAAAAAATTGTAAAAATAACAATCATAATTCATTTCTACCACAATAATTCATCATAATCAACAAATAAAATATCGCACAACAAAAGCTATTGAAAAAATGCAGACAAAATGCTATAATATGCTAAATAAATGTGGGGAAGTATGCACTTTTCAGCCGAAAATCCATATTTTCACTGTAGGTCAGGCAGTAAAAGCTGAACGAATCAAATGATTTAATAGTGTATATAGCCCTGCTTTTACCAATATAAAAGATTATGGAGGTAATAAAATGAAAACAAACTTTTCCCGTATCGGCAAAAAGACATTATCCGTTGTCATAGCAATGATGATGGTAATATCCACAATGCTTGTCGGCACGGTTTCCGCTAATGCTTTAGGTGCATATGATAACGGCAAATTTAAATCTGGTGACAAGATTTATTTTGATTTTAGTGCAACAGTTGCAACTGAAGTAAATGTACTCGATTCTGGATATCCTGATAAAGATTATTATAGCTCTTCTGAATTAAGTGCATTGAGCAATAAAACTGTTGAATGTACGCTTCAGAAAGATTTGGATTTATCTACTTATACTTCTCGATTATATGGATTAAATGCCAGTGGCTGGAAGCATTACAATAATAGCACAAGTATTTTACCAGCTGATGGTCAAAATATGGTTGTTATATCTGCTGATGGCAAATCGTATACTTGGGGTACATACGGTGGCTCAACACCTACAACAAAGTACACTGTTACATATGGCTCTAATAATGCTTCGTTAGGT
>CALZCU010000261.1 GCA_945632055.1 uncultured Ruminococcus sp.
GTAGATGCTCCTGCCGAACATAACATTGTCAATCTCAATCGTCTGCACAATGAAGCCCGTCAGGAATACTCCCAGAATCAGTCCTGCGCAAATGCCGAGAACGGTCAGAACAAGGTTTTCCTTGTAAATAAACGATGAGGTTTCCCTGTTGTTAAAGCCGAGTACCTTGAAGGTGGCAATCTCACGCACCCTTTCGGCTATGTTGATGTTTGTGAGGTTGTAAAGCACAACAAAGGCGAGTGCGGCGGCGCAGATTATCATTACAAGAACGACAAGATTGAGTGAGTTTAGCATATTCTTGAAGTCCTCAATGCTTGAGGTGATAAAGGTGACTGCCGCTATTTTGCTGTCCTTCAATAATTCCGAGCTTAATTTTTCCTCGGCTTCCTTTGAATTGTCAGCAAGCTTAATGTCGAGCATATTGTAGGACGGTGCTTTTCCGTAAAGCGAGGTGTAGAGCGCAGGCGACATATAGATGTAGTTGTGCAGATACTGCTCAAACACTCCGTTCACCCTGACCTCGGCTTCTCCGCTGTCGGAGCTTAGCAGGATTTTATCGCCCGTTTTAATGCCGAACCCGACTGCAAGCTTTTCATTTATAAGCACTCCGTCGTCAGACAGAGGGAGCTTTTCCTTGTCCTTGCGTGTGTGCAGTGAGATGATTTTGTCAAGCTCGTCGGGATTCTGCACAACGGTGAGGTAGGTGCTTTCGTCCTTGGTGTGACTTCCGAATTGTGCGGTGACCTCTTCCTGCAGACACAGCATATGAGCTTCAATGTTTTTGTCGCTGTCGGCGGCAGAGGTGAGGTAGGAAAGCTCCTCTGCTGTGCCGCTGTTCTTCGGAACGGCAACTGCGTCATAGGTGTAGATGCTTTCAAACTGATCCTTGGTGAGCGGGTCAAAGCTGTTGAGCAGACCGAAGGCGGCTACTATGAGAGCCGTACAGCCTGCAACGCCCAGCACCGTCATACAAAGCCTTGACTTGTATCTGAAAAGATTTCTTGCGGTCAGCTTGGCGGTAAAGCCCATTCGCTTCCAAAGTGGAGTGATGTATTCAAGCAAAATCCGCTTGCCTGGCTTGGGAGCTTTTGGTCGCATAGCCTCGGCAGGCTTGCGGCGAAGCGAGCGTACAGCCACGATTATCGACACTGCTGTTGTGCAGACTACTGCGGCGGCTACTCCGAGAATGATGCTTGTGAAGTCAAGTAAGAGCGTTATGTCGCCTATGTAGTACATAATTTTGTAGGCATTATAGATGATGAACGGGAGCGTTGAAACTCCGATAATTGTGCCGATTATACTGCCGAATACAGCGGCGATGAGGGAGTAAATCACAAATTTTGCGATTATGCTTGCGTTGCTGTAGCCGAGTGCCTTGAGCGTTCCTATTTCGGTGCGCTTTTCCTCAATCAGCCTTGTCATAGTTGTAACGCAGACTAAAACTGCAACAAGCAGGAAAAATACGGGAAAAACAGAGGCAACTGCGTTGAGCCTTTCTGCGTTCTGTGAAAATCCAGAATAGCCGGGGTTGTTGTCACGGTTAAAAACATACCATTTTGGAGCAGAGAGCTTGTCGAGCTTTTTCTGTGCGTCGGCAATTTCTTCCTCTGCTTCGGCGAACTTTTCGTCAGCCTTTGCCTTTTCCGAGTTGTATTTTTTCTGTGCATCGTCAAGCTGTTTTTGTCCGTCAGATTTTTGCGTTTCGAGCTGGCTTACACCGTTTTCGTACTTTTTCTGTGCTGAATTTAGGCTGTTTTCAGCTTCAACAAGCTTATTGTAGCCTGTCGTTTTTTGCGATGAAAGCTCGGCTTTTGCGCTGTTAAGAGCCACTTCGCCGTTTTTGATTTGCACAAGAGCATCATCGAGCTTTGACTGACCTGCCGCCTTTTCGGAATCAAGCTGTGATTGTGAGCTTTCGAGCTGAGCCTTGCTGTTTTCAAGGGCGGAAACTGCTCCGCTGTACTGTGAATTTAACGAGCTGAGAGTTTGCTGAGCCTGTTCAAGCTGTGCTTTAAGAGCGGCGATGACTTCGGGGTTTGTTTCTGCTTCAATCGCCTGATTCAGCGAGTCAACAGCCGACTGTGCCTGAGAAATTCCTGCAAGAAGCTGAGGCTCCTGCTCGTTTTTGAATTTTTCAAATGCGGTGTTGTATTCCGCTCTGCCCTTGTCGATTTCGCTCTGAGCGGCTGAGATTTTAGCGTCAAATTCTGATTTTGATTTTTCGTATTCGCCGTTTGCACTGCTCAGCTGTGCCGTTTTAGCGGCAATCTGACTTTCAGCCGAGGAGATTTTTGAGTAGTATTCATTTTTGGACTTTTCAAGCTCGGCTCTTCCGCTTTCAAGCTGAGCCTTTGCATTGTCAAGCTCCTGCTGAGCTTTTGAGATTTTATCCTTAAATTCCGACTGTGAGTCTTTCAGCTTTTTCTCTGCATCACTGAGCTTGCTCTCAGCCTTTGCTTTTTCGTCATTGTATTCCGAATTCGCTTTTGCAAGGTCGTTTTTTGCCTTTTCAACTACATCTTTATCAAATACCTCGCATCTTGCATTTGCTGTCTTTTCAAGCACATCGGCAAAGTTTTCTGCTTTTTCGGAGTATTCATCGGAAAATGCAGAGCAGTCTTTTGAAAAGTCAGCCCTTACATAAAGCTCGGTGAAGCGTTCAGACTTAAAGCCTTCGCTCGGAATATACATATATTCAGCGATTTTGCCGTTGCCGATGTTTGTTGTTCCTCTCTGGTATGAGATATACAG
>CALZCU010000262.1 GCA_945632055.1 uncultured Ruminococcus sp.
GATTTCGCCTGTGCTGACAACGGCTGTCGTGGCTGAAATGAACTGCGTTGGATATGTGATTATCATCGGACTTGCTCTGAATATTCTGGGAATTACGAAGCTAAAGGTTATGAATATGGTTCCTGCAATTTTTCTGCCGATTGCAATTGTTCCGATTTATGATTGGATAGTGACATTGTTTTAAGTTGTAAAATAATCAGAAACAAAAAGATAACCATAAATACTTTAAATTTTTATACCATTTCTATTAAAATAAATATAAAATGTAAATATACCAATATAATAAAACAAAGGAGTTGTAGTTATGATTAAGAAGTTTACTTTCGGTGCACCGATTTGCACCGAGGCAGTTGTTGAAAAATTCAGCACCGCCGACAACGGCGATTTTCCGTTCAATGGCAAGGCTGAAAACGGCAAATTCATATTTGAGTTTGATATGACCGACAGCGACATCGTTTACGGACTCGGCGAAGCTCCCAGAGGAATTAACAAGCGTGGCTGGGTTTACGAGAGCTTTTGCAGTGACGATCCGTTCCACACCGAAACGAAGTCCTCGCTCTATGCGGCGCACAATTTCCTGATGCTTTCGGGCAGTGACACCTTCGGATTTTTCATTGACTTTCCTGCAAAAATCCGCTGGGACATCGGCTTCACATCAAGAAACAGGACGGTTGTCACAATTGACGGAACAGACTTCGATTTCTATTATATAAAGGCTTCAAAGCCGATTGAAATTGTAAGGGAGTTTCGCAAGGCTATCGGTAAAAGCTACATTCCGCCGTTCTGGGCGTTCGGCTATCAGCAGAGCCGCTGGAGCTATCCCGACGCAAAAACGGTTGACGAGGTTATTGACGGCTATGACAAGGCTGAAATTCCGCTCGACTGCGTTTACCTTGACATTGACTATATGGAGAGGTACAAGGATTTTACTGTTGATGAAAACAAATTCCCTGATTTCGCCGATTATGTCAGCAAAAAAAGGGAGCAGGGAATCCACCTCATTCCGATTATTGACGCAGGTGTTAAAAAAGAGGACGGCTACAGCGTCTACGAAGAGGGCAGGGATAACGGCTACTTCTGCAAAACCGAGGACGGAAGCGATTTTGAGGGCGGCGTATGGCCGGGCATTGTCGGCTTCCCCGACTTTCTCCGCAAGGATGTGCGTGAGTGGTTCGGCTCAAAATACAAGGTGCTGACCGATGCAGGAATAGACGGCTTCTGGAACGATATGAACGAGCCTGCAATTTTCTATTCTGCAAAGGGACTCGACAAAGCAATTGAAAAGGCTTGCTCGCTGAAGGGCAAAAATCTTGACCTCTCGGAGTTTTTCAGCCTTAAGGATACATTTACGGGACTTTCAAACAGCCCCGAGGACTATTCGAGCATCTACCACACCGTTGACGGAAAGCAGGTCTGCCACGACCGTGTTCACAACATCTACGGTGCAAATATGACAAGGGCGGCAGGCGAGTACTTTGCAAAGGAGTTCGGCGAGGAGAAAATTCTGATGTTCTCACGAGCCTCATACATCGGCGCTCACCGTTCAAGCGGAATCTGGTTCGGCGACAATCATTCGTGGTGGTCACACATTCTGCTCAATCTGAAAATGCTCCCGTCGGCTAATATGTGCGGCTTCCTCTACTGCGGAGCTGATTTGGGCGGTTTCAACGAGAATGCAACAAGAGATTTGGTTCTGAGATTCCTTGCACTCGGTGTGTTTACTCCGCTTATGCGCAATCACGCCGCATTGGGAACGAGAGATCAGGAGTGCTATAATTTTGAAAACAGCGAGGATTTCAAGGATATAATCGAGGTGCGTTACCGCCTTATTCCGTACCTTTACAGCATTTTCCGCAGGGCGAGCGAGGAAAACGATATGATTTTTAAGCCGCTTTCGTTTGACTATCCCGATGATAAACTCGCCCGTGAGTGTGAAACACAGCTTATGCTCGGTGACGAGTGTATGATTTGCCCCGTCTATGAGCAGAATGTCAGCGGAAGATATGTGTATCTGCCCGAGGATATGACATTCGTTAAGCTCAGCGGCACAAAGGTGTTCACCGAGAAAATGACAAAGGGTATGCACTACATTGATGTTGCGCTCAACGAGGTTCCGCTGTTCATTAAGAAAGGAAAACAGCTTTCGCTCTGCAAGCCTGCAATGCGTACGGCACTGCTTGACCTTGAAAATATTGAATATTTAGAAGGATAATGTTTAGGAGTCAGTCCATATTTCGGACTGACTCCTTTTATAATTTGCCCGGAATTGGCAGTAACTTGGTGGTGAAAGTCCACTACAGGCTTGGCAGTAGGAACTGTTAGCTGAGGGCAAGTGCGTCCATCGTGAGGTGGAGTATGAAGTAAGCCTAAAGCAATCCCGAAAATAACAACAAATGGTATGGTGTAACAATCAATCTGACTGATGAACTTATAAAGCTGTCTGATGAATTTTCGGTTGACTATCACGCTGAAAACCTGAAGGAATTAATAATTGCAAATGAGCAGAAAACTTTTTTGAAAAACTACTGCATTTGCTTGCGCTTACTCTTCGGCGGTGTACCACCGCCTTCTTTGCCCGACCTTTTTCGTGCAATTTCCTATAAGGTAAAAAAATCCCCGCCGCAGGGCTTGTAAACATCGTCAAGCCTGTCCTTTTTCAGCATCCACAGCTTCATATACATTGCAATCGGCGACGCTTTTGGCAGAACATTGATTTTAAGCCTTTCAAACATAAGCTTGCTATC
>CALZCU010000263.1 GCA_945632055.1 uncultured Ruminococcus sp.
CGGCAGGATATGCTTGTCGACAAGTGCTTTATAATGAGCTAAGGTAGACTCCTTAACATACAGTTTCCTGTTTTCAAGCCATTCAGTCACTATCTGTCCAGTGCTTGCGGTCGGCATATCAGCACTGCTTTTTTGTAACTTGATTTCCTTTAGCTTGTTTTTTACTTCAGTATAGGTTTTACCGTATAAATAACCATAGACAGCTTTATGCTTTTTATCCCGCCGCTTAATATATCTTCCCTCCCATCTTCCGTCCTTTCTTTTATAAATGTTCTCTCCTCTTCTTGACATACAATTTGCTCTCCTTTTGACTAAAATTTTGACTGAAAATAAATAAAAAATAATTAATAATTAAATCAAAATCAACTTTATACAAAATAAATGTAAGAAAATAGATATAATTATTCTAATAAATATTGACTTTTTCGACATAATGTATTAAAATCCTATATATAATATTGTAAATTGTGTTTTCGCAAAGGGAAATACTTTGCGAAAAGGCTGTATATGCACTCAATATATTATTTGCAAATTAACGGAATATATTTATGCAGTTTGTCAGGAAAATAAGCCGTCCGTCAGGCATCAATTGTTTCGTGCTTCGCAAGTGATATATTTTTATTGTAATCAATGCGATATTATTCGCATTAAAATAAAAAATTTCTTAGGAGGAAATGAATATGAGTTCAAAAATCAAATTGAGAAAAAGCCGAAAAATTCTCAGCATACTGACGGCTCTTGTGCTATCGGTTTGTTTAACGCTTTCGGTTACAACACAAGCGTTTGCAGAAACTGTCGCAAACGAAAAGGTTAAAGAAGTCGCAAACAGCGTGCTTCAGGTCAGGATGCTATATAAGCCTGATAATGAGTCCGTTACCCTTGTTTCAAGCGGAAGCTGCTTTTTGATTAATTCAACAACAGCACTGTCTTGTGCTCATATTTTTGAATTTAGTCAAAAATTTGCCAATTACGCTAAACAATACTACGGTGAGAATCATAAATTAAGCGAGAAAAACATTAAAGGCTATGAAATCCTTGTTAATGGTGGCGTTCCTGTTTCGGCAACTCTTAAAAAGGTTAACAAAAAAGCCGATTACTCTGTTATCAAGCTTGATGAAACAGTAGCACGCCCGACAGTTACTCTCGGTCACAGCTCGGATTTAAGCGTTACTCAGCAGGTTTATACCTTAGGATATCCTGACGAGATTGCAAAAATGCAGGACAGCAATACATTCACAAACGACCGCATTACAATTACAGACAGTACAATAGCTAATATTGCTGTTATGGACGGTGTAGACAAGATTACTCATAATGCTACACTTGCCGAAGGTAATTCGGGCGGTCCTATAGTAGATACAGAAGGTAATGTAATTGGAATTAACCTCTCAGAAACAGAGGATCAAAAATATTTCAGGGCGGCATCTATTGACCAGATAGTTGCTCTTCTTGATGACCTTGATATTGAATACACCAGAGCAGGAGGCGGAGTTACACCGACACAGAAAAACGAGGAGCCTACAACTGCAAAGGCAGCTTCGGAAGAAACGGTTGCTCCGACAACTCGAGCTCAGTCCGGAATAGATAAAACCGAGCCTGCTTCTGAGCCTGCAACCGAGCCAGCTCCGCTGGACACAACAAAGCTTATTATAATTATCGCAATTGCAGTTCTTCTTATAGTTGTTATCATTGTTGTTATTCTTATTATTGTGAGCAGCAAAAAGAAGTCGGCTCAAAAGCTTGCAACTCCACCGAGAGGAACTGTAATGCCAGGTCCCGGAGTACCGCAGGCAGCAGATCCAAGATCCTCACAGTCGCCTTATGCTCAGCCCTATAACCGTCCGGCAGTTCCTCAGCCTTCTGCAACAGTTCCAAGCAGCGAGGGCTCAGGAGAAACGAGCGTTCTGAATGACGGTGCAGGAGAAACAACAGTTCTCGGCAACAATTCAACAGGCTTTACTATGATAAGAAAGAGAAATAACGAGAGAATTAGCATCAATAAGCCTGAGTTTGTAATCGGCAAGGAGAGAAGAAGAGTTGATTACTGCATAAGTGATAACAATTCCATCAGCCGTATTCACGCAAAGGTTAAGGTTCGTGCAGGCAGATGCTATATTGCAGACCTCGGTTCAACAAACTGCACCTATGTAAACGGCTCTAAGCTCAGTCCGAATCAAGAGGTTATCCTTTCAAGGGGTGATCAGATTAAGATTTCCGACGAAGAGTTCGAGTTCTTAGGTTGATTGCAGAGGATTCTATGAATTTTTTAACAGCGGTACATACCGATATCGGAATAAAAAAAAGTACAAACCAGGATTCGGCACTTGTTATGGAGGCCGAATCAGACATCGGAAATGTTTTGCTGACTGTTATATGTGACGGAATGGGCGGCCTTGCCAAAGGTGAGGTCGCCAGCGCTGCAGTCATTCAGGCATTCAGTCAGTGGTTTGAAAATGAACTCCCGTCTGCTCTGGTAATTCAAAATCCGGCAGACAGAATTTTCAGCTCATGGGAAAAAATTGCCTTGTCATGCAATGAGAGGATTGCTTCCTACGGGAAAAAACACGGTGTAAGTATGGGCACTACACTCGTTGCTATGCTCATTGTCAGAAATAATTATTATATTATAAATATAGGTGATTCAAGAGCATACTGCATTTCGGACAAGCTTTATCAGCTGACAAAGGATCAGACCTTTGTACAGCGTGAGATGGATATGGGCAGAATGACC
>CALZCU010000264.1 GCA_945632055.1 uncultured Ruminococcus sp.
CTGTTCTGCAAATCAGAAAGCACCTTGCAAAGGCTTTCTATCCTGCGGTAATTAATCTTTCCGTTTTCATATGTAAGCGTTGAAGTACCAACCTTCACGACAGTTCTTTTGTTTTCCATTTAAGACACCTTTTCTAAATATAAATCAAGTTATTATACCATATTTAACCTTATAATTACAACTGTTTGAGGTTAAATTTTTCGGTTGCAGAACGAATATATCAGGACAAAAACCAATTAAAAGCAAATACCGCCCTCACATTGTGAGAGCGGAAAGCTTAAACAACAGACAAGCCGCTTGCACTTTCGCACAGGCGGCTCTCAAGTAGTTATTCGGCAGGCGTGGCGTTCTCCTGCATCTCTCGGGACTGCTCCCTGTCGTTACCATCGGCGTGTGGATGCCACGAAATTGTCCACCTCAAATAACTACTTTTATCCTATGTTTATTATAACCTATTTATTCAGATTTGTAAAGGATTTTCTTTGTTCGTAAATAACGATTATATCTCTTTTCTTCAACTTTTAAAAATGTTATTACGGAGTTCTTATAATTCTCAGGATCATTTGAAGTTTTAAGGCGAAGTATAAGCTGATATCTTTTATCATTATCCAAAATATGTTTAAGTAAAAAAGCTGTATTAGGTTTATTTGCTTCTAAAATATAATCAGGGTGCTTTAATATTTCTTCAGCATATTTAAAATACCTTTCGTAATCATTTGGATGTCTTTCTCTAATATGCAGTATTTGAGATTCAGTAATAACAACTTCACTTGTTAAAATATCATTAGTTACACATTTATATTTTTCAATGTCAATGTTACCGATTTTATACACATCACTAACCGCCGTTCCCTCAATATCCGACTTCATTATATCAGATTTTCAGGGTTTTGCAACTGTTGCAGTCAATATTCGCCATATGCTATTGAAAACATAATTTTGTTATGCTATTATTATATCAATAATTACAAAAGGAGATTTGGAATTGGAAGTATTTAACGAACAGGTTGTAAAAAGAGTTAACAAATCGGCTCAGCTGGTAATCAAGATTTTATCATTTGTGCTTTTAATCACAGTACCGATAATCTGCGTACTGCTTGCAAACATTATTCCGTATATGGTTTTCGTTGGACTGTTCCTCTTAATCGGCGGAATTTACATTGTATGGTATGTTGTGACCTCTCAGAGAGTTGAGTTTGAATACTCTGTTTCGGGAGATGAGCTTGACATTTCAAAGATTATTTCACTCAGAAAAAGAAAGCGCATCTGCAAGGTTCCCATAAGAGAAATTGAAAAGCTTGAAAAGGGTGAAAAGTCAGTTGAAGGCATTAAATTTCTGAAATGCTTTCAAGCCGCTCACGACATCGACAAGGACGAGGAAAACTATTATGCGGTATTCAACAGTCCTGTATACGGAAAATCTCTGCTGATTTTCACTCCGAACGAGCAAATCCTTGAGGGAATGAAGAAATATCTCAACAAGGACATTGTATTAAAGCTGTTTTACAACAGGAACGCAGGTTGATCTTATGCAGACCGATAAAAATACTGTTAAAAGAGCGGTTTTCAGCCGACCTGATGACGCAAACAAAGGCACACTCGGCTCGCTTCTGAGCATATGCGGCTGTTACGGAATGGCAGGAGCGGCAATTATGGCAGGCAAGGCGGCATTGCGGTGCGGCTTGGGTCTGCTGAAATCAGCTGTTGCAAAGAGCGTGTATCCCATAGCTTCACAGGCAATTCTCGAAAGTGTATTTTTCCCTCTTGAAGAAACCGCTGACGGAAAAATCAGCAAATGCAATACGGAGTTTTTATTGGGTGAAGCCGAAAAATCAAGCGCAGCTCTTATCGGTTGCGGACTATCGGTGTGCGATGACACAAATGCTATTGTTAATTCTTTTATAGAAAATTGCACAGTTCCGCTTGTGCTTGACGCAGACGCACTCAACTGCATTGCAGACAATCCCGAAATCCTGAAAAAAGCCAATGTACCGATAATCATCACTCCTCACCCCGGTGAAATGGCAAGGCTTGTCAACTCAACTGCAAGGGCTGTCAATGAAAGCCGAAAAGAAATTGCAGAGGAATTTTCCAAGGAATACGGAGTTATTACCGTACTCAAGGGTGCAGGAACAATAATTGCCGACCAAAACGGCAGAACGCTTATCAACCGGACAGGCAACTCGGGAATGGCTACGGGAGGAAGCGGAGATGTGCTTGCAGGAATGACAGCCTCTCTCCTCGCTCAGGGTGCAGATGCGTTTGACTCAGCGGCGGCGGCTGTGTATCTTCACGGTCTTGCAGGAGATATTGCCGCAGAACGCTTTGGAAAAATCTCAATGCTCCCGACCGATATGATAAGACTGATTCCCGAAGCCTATAAGAGGTGCGGATTTTAAGGAAACACTTATTAAATCGTTTGTATATCTGTATGATTAATTCAGTGTTTCCTTAAGAGCTTGTTGCCGTAATTTAAAAACTTAAAAAGACATATAATGTATCATACCGAACCTATGGAGGTGCCTTATGGCTAAAAAGGTTTTGACTGCATTATATGTCTTATTTTTATTCATTTTCATTATGTCGGGGTGCTCAGACAGTGCCAAAGCAGTTGATATAATAACTGATTTTTCAGGCGATTTCACTGCTCATTACAGAGGTGCAGAATACAGCGGAAAATTAACCACCAACAGGCAGGGAGTTACCGACATCAGCATTGAAG
>CALZCU010000265.1 GCA_945632055.1 uncultured Ruminococcus sp.
AAAAAACTCTTGAAAAAATGACTAACAGCACCATTAAGGGCTTTCTTCTCGGTGCTGCGGTAACGGCTGTTATTCAGTCCTCGTCGGCAACAACGGTTATGGTTGTCGGCTTTGTAAACTCAGGCATAATGAAGCTCAGACAGGCAATCGGAATAATAATGGGCGCAAATGTCGGCACTACCATTACATCGTGGATTCTCAGCCTTTCGGGCATTGAGGGCGACAGCATTGTAATGCAGCTTTTAAAGCCGTCGTCGTTCTCGGCTGTTTTTGCATTTATCGGAATTATTCTGCTGATGTTTATGAAGAATGACTCGAATAAAAATCTCGGAACGATATTTGTAGGCTTTGCAGTGCTTATGGTAGGTATGGATATGATGAGCAAGGCTGTAGCACCTTTGGCTGACGAGCCTGCATTTACAAGCATACTTACGGCATTCCAGAATCCTGTTCTCGGAATTATCGCAGGTGCGATTTTAACAGCAGTTATTCAAAGCTCAAGTGCCTCTGTCGGCATTTTGCAGGCACTTTCTGCAACAGGAAGCATAACCTATTCAATGGCAATTCCGATTGTTATGGGTCAGAATATAGGAACCTGCGTTACGGCTCTGCTCTCCTGTGTTGGCGCCAAGAAGAACGCAAAAAGAGCCGCCTTTGTTCACCTCTATTTCAATATAATAGGAACGCTTCTGATTTGCCTGCTGTTTTACGGTGCAAATCTGTTCCTGAGCTTCGGCTTCCTTGATGATGTGGTAAATCCGGCAAATATTGCGATTATTCATACGGTATTTAACCTTCTGGCAACGGGACTTCTTCTTCCGTTCAGCAGACAGCTTGAAAAGCTTGCCTGCTTCACTATTCGTGATAAGGACGAGGATTCCGATATTCCGTTTTTGGACGAGCGTTTTCTCAATACACCCTCGCTTGCAGCAGAAAGAGCAATGTCACTCAGCACAAAAATGGCTCGTCTTTCCGAGGGTACGCTTTTAGGCTCGCTTGAGCTACTGAACGAATACAACGAAAAGGCGGCAGAAACAATCAGAGATAATGAGGATATGATAGACACCTATGAAGATGTTATTTCAACCTACCTCGTTAAGCTGAGCAGTAAAACGCTTTCGGAGAAGGACAGCAAGACAATTCAGCTTGTGCTCCACACAATCGGAGATTTTGAGAGAATAAGCGACCACGCAGTGAATATTCTTCAGGTTGCCGAGGAGATTGAACAGAAAAAGATTAAGTTCTCCGAGGAAGCTCACGCAGGACTTGAGGTTATGGTTGCGGCTCTCATTGAGATTATCAACAATGCAACGCTTGCGTTCATTAACAACGATGTAAAGCTCGCCGCAAAGGTTGAACCGCTTGAGCAGGTTATCGACAGACTTCGTGACAAGCTCAAGGAGGCTCATGTCAGAAGGCTTACAAACGGCGAATGTACAATTGAGCTTGGCTTTATTTTCTCGGATCTCATTACAAATATCGAGCGTGTTTCCGACCACTGTTCAAACATTGCAATCGGCGTAATTGAGATTAACAGAAACGGATATGAGGCTCATGAGTATTTGCACGAGCTTAAAAATTCTGATGATATTCAGTATAATGCGGATTATAAGGAGTATAAGAAAAAGTATGCCCTGCCGCAGAACGCAAAATAATTTTAAATTTTGGGAGCTGTTCTTTGACAGCTCCTTAATATTTGCAATTAACAAATTAACAATTTACGGTCACTTGCTTCGGATTTATAATAATGCGTGTGATTTTGAGTTTGTAGTTTGGAGTGTGGAGTTTCGGGTCGCTTCGCTCCGAAATTATAATAATCCGTATATTTTTGGAAATGTTTAATTGATGTGGTACACTTACCTGCAAAGATAATTTTCGATTAAACGCTTCGGTCGGGCAACCGTTGTTATTTTTGCAACCGAGCAGCCTGCTTGAATTGCCTGCGGTGGCACACCGCCACATAAAGGATATTTTTAAATATACACTTCGGTCGGGCAACCGTTGTTATTTTTACAGCCGAGCTGTCTGCACGAATTACCAGCGGGGGTACCCCGCAAAATTTCTTTTTGCATAATTCCTTTATGTAAATTTGTTTTGTCGAAAATCCTGTAAAATAATATGATGAATGAGAAATACAGCGGCGGTGGTGTTTTTGAAAAAGGCTTTGTTGGTTTCACACTCTGAACAAAGTGCGGCTTCACTTTCGGAGCTTTTAAGAAGTGAGAGTTACACGAGTATTTCTGTTTCGGATACTGCCAGAACGGCGAAAAAGCTTGTTGAAAAGGACGAGTTTGACCTGATTTGCATTAACGCTCCATTGAACGGGGAATCGGGGATTGAGCTTTCAATCCACTTTGCAAGTACAACGAGGTCAAGCGTTGTGATTATCGTTCCGCAGAAAAATGCAGACGATGTCAACGACAGACTCACCGAGCACGGTGTGCTTGTTATTGCAAAGCCAATCAATAAGCACCTTTTCCATCACTTTCTTCAGTTTACCGACTGCTTCAGAAGCAGAATGTTGTGCGTAACCGAGGAAAATGAAAAGCTGAGGCATATGGTTGAGGATATGAAAATCATCAACAGAGCAAAATTTCTGCTCATTTCCTGCCTTAATATGTCTGAAACACAGGCGCACCGCTATCTTGAAAAGCAGGCAATGGACTTGCGCATAAGCAAGCTTCAGGTTGCAAAGCAGGTCATCAGGACCTATGAAAAT
>CALZCU010000266.1 GCA_945632055.1 uncultured Ruminococcus sp.
GTCTCCGGTGTCGGCACGATTGCGGGCGCCTATGTTCAGGACGGCAAGATTGTCAAAACCGATGATATTTCCATTACATCACAGTGCATCCGTGTTCCTGTTTCAGACGGTCACACAGCAGCCGTATTTATGTCATTCAAGGACGGCGTAAAGAAAACGTCGGTTGACGAAATCGTAAAAATCTGGGAGTCCTACAAGGGCAGAGCACAGGAGCTTGAGCTTCCGAGCGCACCAAAGCAGTTCTTACACTACTTTACAGAGCCTGACCGCCCGCAGATAAAGAGCGAGAGAAACCTTGAAAACGGTATGGCTGTTTCAGTCGGCAGACTCAGAGAGGACACACAGTACGACTACAAGTTTGTGTGTATGTCACATAACACATTAAGAGGCGCAGCAGGCGGTGCGGTTCTTCTTGCCGAGCTTCTCTGCGCTGAAGGATATATGGATTAATTACGGAGGTAAATTATGGCTAACCACATTTTCACCGGTTCAGGCGTTGCAATCATTACGCCAATGAATTCAGACGGAAGCGTAAACTACGATGTTCTGGAACAGCTTCTTGAATTTCATGTTGAAAACGGCACAGACGCTATTATTGCCTGCGGTACAACGGGTGAAGCAGCTACTCTTTCCGAAAAGGAACACTGCGAGGTGCTTTCTTTCGTGGCTGAAAAGATTAACGGAAGAATCCCTGTTATTGCGGGTACAGGCAGCAACGATACTTCAACAGCTGTTATGCTTTCCAAGTCTGCGCAAAAAACAGGAGCTGACGCACTTTTATGTGTAACTCCATATTACAACAAGACTTCGCAGGCAGGTCTTATCAAGCACTTCAATGTAATCGCCGATTCGGTTGATTTGCCGATTATCGTTTACAATGTTCCGTCAAGAACAGGCTGTAACATTCAGCCCAAGACCTATCAGGAGCTTTGCAAGCACGAAAAAATCGTTGCAACAAAGGAAGCAAGCGGAAATATCTCACAGGTTGCGCTGATTCGCTCACTCTGCGGAGATAAGCTTGATGTTTATTCGGGCAACGACGACCAGGCTGTTCCGTTTATGTCGCTTGGTGCGCTCGGCGTTATTTCAGTTTTTGCAAACATCTGCCCTGCAGAAATGCACAAAATCTGTCAGCTCTGCCTTGACAACAACTTTGCAGAGGCTCAGAAGCTCCATTTCCACTACCTTGAGCTTATGAACATTCTGTTCAGCGATGTTAACCCGATTCCGATTAAGACAGCAATGAATCTTTTCGGATATGAAGCAGGCGAGTGCAGACTGCCGCTCGTTCCTATGAGCGTTTCGGGCTATCACGACCTCAAGGACTGCCTTGCAAAGTACGATTTGCTCGGTAAGATAAAATAATTTCAGACAATTTCAGACATTATACCGCACACAGCCTGTGCGGTATTGTTTTAAGGGGAAGTAAAAATGGTAAATATAGGAATTGTAGGCTGCAACGGCAGAATGGGACATTTTGTAGCCGATGCGGTTGAACAGAATAATCAGACAAATGCACTTTTCGGCGTGGACGCCTTTGGAGAGAGCAGCTACAGCTTTCCGGTTTATAAGAGCTTTTCCGATATAAAGGAAGCTCCCGACGCAATTATTGATTTTTCAAACCCTGCACTGCTTGACGATATGCTCGGCTACGCTGTAAAAAATTCAGTTCCCTGTGTAATCTGCACAACGGGTTATTCTCAGGAGCAGGTGGATAAAATCAAGGCGGCTTCAGAGCAGATTGCAATCTTTTATTCGGGCAATATGTCGCTCGGAATAAATCTGCTGATAGAGCTTGCCAAGGAAGCCGCAAAGGTGCTCGGTAACAGCTTTGACATTGAGATAATAGAAAAGCATCACAATTTAAAGGTTGACGCTCCGAGCGGTACGGCTCTGATGATTGCAGACGGAATTTCAGATGTTCTTGACGAAGAGCCGCAGTATGTGTATGACAGACACTCCTACAGGAAAAAGCGTTCAAAGAACGAAATTGGAATACACGCTGTCAGGGGCGGAACAATTGTTGGTGAGCACGAGGTTATTTTCGCAGGACACGATGAGGTTGTAACGGTAACTCATCAGGCACAGTCAAAAGAGGTTTTTGCTGTCGGAGCAGTAAATGCGGCAGTGTTCCTTGCTTCACAGAAGGCAGGAATGTATAATATGGGAAATCTCCTGAACGATAAAATGGGATAAATTTACGGCGGCACAGCCTTGTGCCGCTTTTTCTTTTTGTAAAAGGAACTGCACCGAAACGGTCGGGCAAAGAAGATTTGAAAAAATCAACCTAACTGCTCGAAATACCTGCGGTGGTACACCTCCGATTTTGCATTTAAGAAAATTGAAACGAAACAGTCGGGTAAAGAGGGCTTGATACTATCAGCCTATCTACTCGAAGTACCTTCGGTGGTACACCGCCGAATTTTGTACCAACACACCTTTGTTTATCATAGTATATAATAAAAACATATGGGCGCATAGAATTTGCGCCGCATACTAAAGTATAATAAAGGTGAAAATAATGGAAAATAATTTAATTTTATTCAGCTCTGTAACTCTTGCAATGAGGGGCAGAGAGGTGTTGGAGAAAAACGGAATAATGTGCAGACTGATAAGAACGCCGATGAGCTACAGCAACAGAGCCTGCGGCTACAGTCTGGTTGTAAATGATAATTACGCAAGAGCAATTGATGTACTCGGAAGGTATGGCATTG
>CALZCU010000267.1 GCA_945632055.1 uncultured Ruminococcus sp.
CGAGAAAAATGGCTGAAAAGCTCAAGGAGAAAATCCCCAGACAGCTTTTTGAGGTGCCGATTCAGGCTTGTATCGGCGGAAAAATCATTGCGAGAGAAACTGTTAAGGCAATGCGCAAGGATGTGCTTGCAAAGTGCTACGGCGGTGACATCAGTCGTAAGAAAAAGCTTCTTGAAAAGCAGAAGGAAGGCAAAAAGCGTATGCGCCAGCTCGGCTCGGTTGAGGTTCCGCAGGAAGCGTTTATGGCTGTGCTAAAGCTCGACACCGATTAGCAGCGTGACGGTGTACCACCGCAGGTAATTCGAGCAGATAGCTCGGATTGTAAAACCAAATCGGTTGCCCGACCGAGTACCTCGGTTCGTAATTCGAGCAGATAGCTCGGATTGTAAAACCAAATCGGTTGCCCGACCGTAAAGCAAAGTGTTAAGGAAGGTTTATATAAACTCAACCAGAGCGAACAACCTTTGGTTATGCACACGCACTAATATAAATTCGGAGCGAAGCGACCCTTAATTGTTAATTAAAAAAGGTCGGAACATCGTCAAACGGCGGTGCTCCGACTTTAATATTTTTTGATAGTATATGACTTAAAGCTTGCTTTCATCATAGACTGCACGACAGCCGCCGATAAACTTCGGTCTTGTGCGTGCGGCAAGCAGAACAGCCTCGCCTATTCTGTCAAGGCTCAGCCGTACGGGAACGGCAACTCTTTTCAGGTGCATACCAATCAGCGTTCCGCCGATGTCAAGCCCTGCGTCAGCCTTGATTTCTTCAAGTGCAACGGGATTTTCAAAGGCTTTGTAGGCTGTTGTTGCAAACGAGCCGCCTGCCTTTGGCTGAGGAACAACATTGACAGGCTCGCAAAACGGCACAGCCGCTCTCTCAACAATTATCGCTCTGTTGAGATGCTCACAGCATTGTGCGGCAAGGAAAATTCCCCTCTCCTGCAAAACGGGATAAATTCCCTCAAACACAGCCTGCGCTGTTTCAACACTTGAATTTTTGCCGATTATGCCGCCTGCAACCTCGCTTGACGAACAGCCGACAACCATAATATCCCCTTTTTTCAGCTTTGCTGTTTCACACAGCTCAAGCACAGCCTGACGAGCCTGCGCCTTGATTTCACTTAATTTATTTTCCATAAAATCATCTCCGAGATTACTTATTATATTCTATAGGAAATTGCTTGAAAACGGTCGGGCAAAGATGATTTGATAATATCAATCTATCTACTCGAATTGCGTGTCGAGGCACTCGACTTATTTGCTATAAACCCGATTGCCTGCGATAAATCCTTGCACAGGCAGTCAATCATCGGCAGGATTTCCTCTGTCGGCTGAAGGTAGTCGGGCACCATAATCGTTGTCATTCCTGCCGAGTGCGCCGACTTAATTCCGTTTATGCTGTCCTCAAGGGCAACACAGTCCTGCGCAGGAAGCGAGAGCTTTTCGGCGGCTTTCAGAAATACCTCGGGGTGAGGCTTGCTGTTTGTCACATCATCACCGCAGACAAAGCTGTCAAAATAATCGTACACTCCTGCCATTTTGATTACCTTATGTGCCGTCTGAGCCGAGGTGGATGTTGCCACCGCCGTTTTAATTCCGTTTGCCCTGAGAAAATCAAGAAGCTCGATAAGCCCTTTCTTTATCGGCACGCCCTCTTTTTCGATGCGTTCAAGGAAAATCAGGCGGCTACGCTGTTTAAGCTCGCTGTAGCAGAAGTCATTGCCGTAGAGCTGTTTGTAGTAGTGTTCCGTCTTGTCGGAGCGCAGACCGATTGTGTTTTTAAAGGTGTCAAGGCTGTAGCTCAGCCCCAGCTCGTCCATCATCATCTGCCAGGTTTCGTAAACAAGCCGCTCCGAGTCAAACATCAGACCGTCCATATCAAAAACCGCACCTCTTAGCATTTCAGAACCTCCGATAAATTATTTCCGTATAAATATGATACCACAAAATTAATCAAATTTCAATCAAAGCAAAACGGACGCAAACATTGCCGTATGCGTCCGTTTCTTAATGAGGGGATGAATAAGAAAAAATTATGGTATTGTCGTTTGTTTGCAGGGCAATAAATCTGCCCGAATCGGAAGCTTATCGGTTGAGAAGCTTCTTTTTGTACTGTGCAGGAGTGCAGTTGTATACTCTCTTGCACTGAGTGATAAAGGATTTTACATTCGCAAAGCCGTTTTCAAGTGCGGCAACGGAAACTGTGGAGTTCTTGCTGAGCATATCCTGAATTGCATTTTCAAGGCGCAGATTTGCAAGATATTCCGAAAAGCTGACCTGCGTAACATTCTTGAAGTACTTTGAAAAATACGAGGGAGAGAGATTTACCACAGACGAAATCTCCTCAAGAGGAATCTCACGCTTGAAGTTTTCGTTTATATACGCAATTGCGGTTTTTGCATAAGAGAAATCACGCCTCGGAATGATAATTGAGTTTGACGCTCTTCTGAAGCAAACGCAATATTTCAACAAAATATAGTAAATTTTGTTAATATATGATATATGAAGCAGTGTGGCATAATCGTCATCTTCAACATTGATTGAGGCAATTTTTTGTAGAATTTTGATAATTTCGGGTTTAATCTCAGGTCTGCTCTCAATGTTAAAAACAACGCTGTCAATCGGCTTGCAGAACATACGCATATACTCAACAGAAAGCTGAATGCACACTAGAACTGCCGTTGCTCCTGATACG
>CALZCU010000268.1 GCA_945632055.1 uncultured Ruminococcus sp.
TCTGAAGCAAATGAAATCGTACCCTTTGAATCATCACAAATAATGCTGAAGGCATTAAAATCGAAGGTTACTCCGTTACTTGTTTTCATAAACGAACTTTTACTGTCAAATTTAAAACCGTTCTGAACCATAGATATGGAATTCCAGAGGTTTTCACTGCCTTCAAGCAATATAGTATATGTGCTTTCAAAATCTTTATAATTATTTTTACTGAAACTAAATGCGCTTACACAGCCGTCCTTGTTTACGCCAAAATAGAATTCTGGGGATTTACTTTCCGACTCAGTAAATAAACTGTCGGTGTTCGGCAGATTAAGAGTATCCGGGAATGATTCACCAAAATATGATGAAAAGATATATTTCAGGAAAGAATAGGACAAGTCATTTGCGGCTTTTGCATCGAATTTCACGCTGTAAACGGTAAGCTCCTGTTCTGTTCCTTCAATTTGCTTCTGAACCTCATCCACCTTGAGCGAACTGATGAATGTATTGTACTCATTTGAATATTTCTTAGTAAATTCCTTCCAGCTTGGAACAGCAAAAAGGTTAAGTGAAATACCATTTAAAACCTTAGCGTCCTGCTGTGAAATACTGCTTCCAAGTTGAGAACTGAGAAGCTTTTTGCCAAAGTCCTTCATAGGAACGCTGTAACAGCCGTTAGCCAGATCGGGCAGAGTGAAAGCCAGATTTTCCTCATCACCGTACAGCTTTAAATTTATGTCGATGAAGTTTTGCATATTGATTTTCATATCACCGCTTAGCTTCTTTTCGTTTAAATCCTGCTTTATATCGGCATCAATGGTAAAATTAAGATATCCGTTGTTTTGCGTCATTGAAAGCTGAGTTTCTGCTTTTTTTGACTTGTTTATGTTCTCAAGATTCTTTTCTATAGTCTTTAGGTTTTTGCAGTTTTCAAAGAGTTCACCAAATTTGTCAAAGGTTTTGTTAATTGCCCTTGAAAGCTTTGCTTTAGGTGAGTTGTATATAACGGTACACACCACGCCTCCGCAGATAAGCACCAAGGCAAGCATTGCAGAAATCAGAATTGTAATCGTCTTTTTTCTACTGCGTTTGGGCTTGGTTTTAGCAGTCTGCATTTCAGTTTCGCAATTGCAGGAAATATCGCACGGATTTTCGTTGCAATCGTTCACTGCCGTATCCTGATTTAAGGCAGTACCCTGATTTTCGTCGGTAACCTGAATTTCATCAGTTAATACAGTTTCTTCCAAAACTGCACTGCATTGGGGGCAGGAAGGACTGCCGTCGGGAATTAACGCACCGCATTTACCACAATACATAAATATACACTCCTTTTACTAATTATTTTGTTAATATTATTTCTATTTACAGTATATCATATGGTGTATTAATTTTCAATACTATATTTTACAAGCAACAAAAATAAAATAAATCAGGGACGAATTGATTTCCGACCCTGAAATAGATTTAATCTGCTTTTGGAAAAATGCCCGAAATTCAGGCTGTTTTACAATGCTTTATGCGTTTCTGAGCTTTACACCGAGCTTTTCAAGGTTTGCAATTACCTTGTCCATAATCTCCTGCACCTCAGCGGAGGAGAGAGTTCTCTCACCCGATGAAAATTCAAATCTCACCGTAATGCTGTGAACCTCGTCAGTATCATAGGTGTCAACAATTTTAGTGTTTTTGAGAATTGCTCTGCCCTCGTTTTTCCAGCACTGAGCAAGGCTGTCATAGAACACACCCTCGGGCATATCAAGGCTTATGTCATAGTCAATCGGCGGGAACTTTGACGGCTCTTCATAGGAAATTGTGCCGTTTTCAGCCTCGCTAAATTCGCTAATATCAATTTCAGCGAAAACAATAGAAGCCTTCTTGTCAATCCTCTTGCCGACTGTGGGGTGAACTATGCCGATTGTTCCTATCTCTCTGCCGTCAATCATAACGGTGTAGAGGTTTACGGGATGCTCATAGCTGTGAGCAGGCTCAGCCTTCTTGAATGAGAGGAGCTTGTGCTTGAGGTCGCTTGTGATAACTGCGAGCATATCTCTCAGCTCAAAATAGAGAGTCTTAATATCCTTTGTTTTGCTGAAAAGCGTAACTGCAAGCTTTTTTCTCTCAATACAGAGGTTGTTTTCGTCAACGCCGTTTACAACTCTGCCAATCTCAAAGATGCCGAAGTCGGTTGCAAAGGCAGTGTTTGTCTTGACCTGACAAAGCTGTGTGGGGATAATTGAATTTCTGATTGTTTCAATGTTCGGGTTTGTTGCGTTTGCAAGCTTAACATTATTCTCCACAGGAATATTAAGTGCTTTCAGCTCATCATTGTAAGCCCATACATAGGAGTGAAGCTCGTGAAGATTATATCTCTTTACAAGAATATCCTTGATTTTATTCTCGTTGCTCTTTTCTTCGTATGCTCTGACAGGAGTGAGGGGAGAGCGTGTTGTGTGAATATCAAAATTGTCGTAGCCGTAAATTCTTGTAATTTCCTCGATGATGTCAGCCTTGATTGTAACATCCTTTGTTGCTCTCCACGAGGGAACCTCAACCGTAAATCCGTCATTGCAAAGCTCAACCTTAAAGCCAAGACTTGTGAGAGTTTTAGTGATTGTTTCGTTGTCAATCTCAATTCCTGTGTAGCGGTCAACAAATGCCTTGTCAAAGCTGAGAGTAACCTTGTCATAGTGATAAGCGTACTCGTCTGTGA
>CALZCU010000269.1 GCA_945632055.1 uncultured Ruminococcus sp.
TTTGCAAATCGAGCTTGGTGAACTCAAGTCCGTTCTGATGCTCGCTCTCGGCTTTGCCTATGATGTACGCTGTTTTCAGTCCTCCCAGACTGTCGGTGCCGATTACATTTTTGTCCTTTATGTACTCATCAACTGCTTTTGCTGAGCCTGATACTGTGTAGCCCTGCTGTAAAAGTTCCTCGCAGGTTGTGTTGCGGATTATCTTGCCGTTCTTCACAATTATTACGCTTTCGACAATAGTGGAAATCTCCTCGATAAGATGAGTTGAAACAACTGCGCAGAAGGGCTTTTCGCTGAATTTTTCAATCAGCAGACGGTAAAACAAATCACGGTTGTTTGCGTCAAGACCCAGAACAGGCTCGTCAAAGAACACAAAAGGAGTATTCACCGACAGGGCGATTACCTGCTTTAAAATTGAAGTAAAGCCTGTGGAAAGACCTTTTACCTTTTTGCCGATATCAAGACCGAACTGCTTTGAAATTGAAAGCGCATAGTCCATATCGAAGTCAGGATAAAAGTATTTGGTAACCTTAAAAAGCTCCTTAACCTTCATCGCATCGGGATAGTATGTTTTTTCTGAGGTTTTATAGATTTTTCCGAGAGCCTTGTCATTTTCAATGACGCTTTTCCCGTCCATCGTAATGCTTCCGCTGTCGGGATAGACAACCCCCGTAATGCTGTTGAGAAGTGTGGATTTACCTGCGCCGTTTCTTCCGAGCAAGCCGTAAATTTTGCCCTCCTCAAAGGTTAAGCTTACATCGTCAAGCGCACACACCTTTCCGAAATTCTTTGAAAGATTTTTGATTTCTATTTTACTCATTTTCATATCCCCTTTCAATCATAGACTTTATTTCTTCATCAGAAATATGAAGCCGTTTTGCCTCTGCGACAATGCCTTTGATGTAATTCTCATAAAAGGCTTCCTTTCTTTCAAGCCTGAGCTTATCGCAAGCACCCTTGCAAACGAACATTCCAACCCCTCTTTTCTTGTAAACCAAGCCCTTGTCCACTAAAATGTTGATTCCCTTAAGAGCTGTGGCAGGATTTATTTTGTAGGTTACGGAAAACTCTGTTGTTGAGGGAATCTGCTGTTCCTCCTCAAACGAGCCTGACAGAATCGAGTCCTCAATATTTTCGGCAACCTGCAAGAATATAGGCTTTTCGCTTTCAAAATTGATTTTCACATACAACTCCTCCTTTGTTATGTGATTGGTTAATTACTTGACTAACTAAGTAATATTATAACCGCAATTTTACATTTGTCAAGGGTATTTTTTTAATTTCTTCATTTTTTATATTATTCGATATGCAAAAATACATTTGATATACAAAAGACCGCCGCAAACAAAATAGTTTGCAACAGTCTTTATGTATGTTTATTCTGCTATTTTTCAGTATATTCAATTCATCTGCTTTCTCCTGACCTTTACTAAAATCAGGTAGCCTGCAATCAAGGCGAGGACTGTGGTCTGAGTGTAGAACAGACCGTAATTTGAATTGCCTGAAATATCTGTGCTGTGTTCTCTGAGCGAGGAGTCAGGAGAGGTCGTGTAAAGCGGAACATACTTATCCTCCTGCGCAGAAATTACTGCGCCGTCCTCCTCTGCACAAACAGCCGCACCGAACGAAAAAGTAAATAACAGGCAAATTAATATTGATAAAACGGCTTTTTTCATAATAAACACCTCTTTTATTAACTTTATTGGCAATTGCTTTAAAACGGTCGGGCAGGATTTGAAAATATCAATCTGCCTGCTCGAATTACCTGCGGTAGTCGACTTATTTATGATCTTCAAGCCAGCGGAGTGCAGTGTATGCGTATACTGCACTTCCGACAGGGAGCGCACTTTCGTCAAATTTCACCATCGGGTGATGCTGAGGGTAGCAATAGCCATTATCGGGCTGTCCTGCGGCAAGTGCAATCATAACCGACGGCACTTTCTGACTGACATAGGCAAAATCCTCCGAGCCGGCAGTTTTTGAGGCTTTCTGACCTCCGCCCTGCCTGCTCAGCTCTCCCGAAGTAAACGCTTTTCCGCTTCCCAACAGCTCCTTTGCATATTTCTCCGCACAAGCAGACAAATCCTCATCATTCAAAAGAGTAGGGCATCCGCTTCCAAAGCTAACGCTCGCTTCGGCACGAAAAGCCTTTGCTGTTGCGTCAGAAATTTCCGTTAAACGCTGTTTGATAAAGGAACGGGCTTCCTCGTCAAATGTACGGATACTGCCGCCCAGAACTACGGAATCGGGAATTGCATTTGCGGCTGTTCCTCCGTTGATTGTTCCTATTGTCAGCACTGCCCTCTCGCCCATTGCAAGCTCTCTGGCATTAATCTCCTGCAAGGCAAGCAATATGTGCGCCGCCGCTGTAATCGGGTCTACGCCTGTGTTTGGCATTGAGCCGTGACAGCCTTTTCCCTGCACCCTGATTTCAAAATAATCTGCCGCAGGTGCGCTCACTCCGGCTGAGGACACTATCGCAGTTCCCGGCTCAAACGGCATACCCGCCATAATATGAATCATCATTGCGCCGTCAACTGTCGGATTTTCAAGCAAGCCGGAATATATCATATCCTGCGAGCCTTCAAATATCTCATCGGCAGTCTGAAGCATAAGATTTACCGTTCCGTTGATTTCGCTTTCGTTGTCCTTTAAAAGCTTAGCCGCACCG
>CALZCU010000270.1 GCA_945632055.1 uncultured Ruminococcus sp.
GTTGTTGATTGTAATTTTGGTAGTAGCTCCGCTGTCAAAGGAATTGAGCAACTCAGAGTATTCAAGGAACATTGCTTCCTTGTCCTCACGGCTGGCTACCGCATAATTTATATCCGTAAACTTAAAGGATTTGGAGAACTTATCCTTGCCGACCTGAAAAATGCCGTCATCATAGATTGCCTTGATAGGAATGACATCCTGGACACCCTTCGGTACGACAAACTTCTCCTTATCCTGTTTGAAAAGATTTGTCAGTGTCTTAATCATTGGTTTTCAATACCTCCTTGCTTTTTTGTTCCATACTCGGCTTCATCAGCTCAAAGTAGGTGTTGGTGGAATGGAATACGAGCTTTTTCGGCATAAGAAATTCACTCTTGATCCACGCCCACACAAATTTCTCTGCGGTCATACCGTTGTACTTAATGAAGCCCAGCGCCGCAAAGGGTGCGGCCGCTAAAATGCACATCCACGACACGGTTTCCGTACCAACATACGGTTTCAGCAGAAAATATACGCCAACCGCAACCGAGCACGCCAAGACAGAAAAGATGAACTGTCGAAGCGTTAGTCCGAAAAACATACTTTCCGTGTAGTTGCGGATTTCTCTGTTAATTTTTACTTCCATTTCTGTTCCTTTCCCGGCGGCGAGCTTTTATGATTTCTTCCTTGCAGACACACTCATCGGCAAGACAGATAACTCTCCGCTTGCGTTTGCCGCCGTAATAAAGACAATATCTGCAATCGCAATCCTCAAGGGAATACCCTGAGAATTTGTTGTATCTTCGTGTTGTTTGTTTCATTGCAAAATCTCCTTACAGTCCCATCATTTCTCGGATAATGCGGTCGCTCATCTTAACTGAGCCGACGAGTACCAACATATTAAAGACAAGCTCTCCGATATATGCCCACACCTGCGTTACGGCTGCCGCACTTGTATCTACAACAGGCGGCGATGAAGCGAACACCGAGAAGATAATGCAGGCAAGCACGATGACCGCACCTTCAAGCAAAACTGCACAGTAGCTCTTGATAAAGGACTTGCCCACATTCTGCGAGGGTTCTCCCGCAAAGGTTGAAAGCGGAATCGGGGCAAGCGCCGTATACATATACAGCTTAAAGAAACGCCCGTAAACAGTCATAATAAGCAGGAACGAAAGGACTGTAATGAACAGACCGCCGATAAGCGTTACCGCCCATAGCGGAATGCTCTCAAAAAAGCCACAGTCCTCGATTGTCGTTACCATCTCAGCCGGGAGCGTTGTCTGCTGCGGCGAGCCGAAGCCTGCGGCGTTCATAATAGTTGTAATCGTACCTTGTACGATGTTAAACAGGGCAAGCATCAGCTCCATACCGTAGGTAATCGCACCTTTGGCAAGAGCGAACCTGATAAACAGCTTCAGTGCGTGTTCCGGTTTCTTCACATCGGAGAACGAACCGCAGGTTTTTACCATACCGACTACGAAAAATAAAACGAGCAGTGCCAAGCCGATAGCCTGAACCGCACCGTTTATATTGACAATCACGCTCCATATACCGCCGCCTTTGAAGTTCTGCGGCGTCGTTGTGATAAGCGTCCATATTTCAGATAGCTTCTCATTCCAAGTTTCAAGGGCGTTTTCGAGATTTTGCACAACCCAGTTATCACTCAAATTGACGCACCTCCTTTACAAATTTGGGGCATACCCGATTTTTCGGATATGCCCCTTTTGAGTGTTTCCTTGCTTAACCTGTAATGAGAGTGAGGATTTCCTTTGCAAAGGTGATGATGACACCGCCTGCAAGGGTAAGGAAGCCGTTGGCTCTCTGCGAAGGATCGTGGGATTTCAGGGAAAGACCGACCTGAACAATACCGAAGCCGAGCAGGATAAGTCCGATTGCACGGATGAGTCCGAAAATGAAATCGGACAGATTGTTGATAACGGTCAGCGGATCTCCGCCTGCCGCAAATGCGGTCATAGACATACAGCCGATAAGTGCCATACAAAGCACAACGGCACAGTAGGCACGAAAGCCCTTTTTGACCTTTCCGGTCATAGGCAACTTCTTAGTTTCCTTGTTGTTGGTTTTCTTAAAAATATTCATTGTGTTTACCTCCATAAATTTAATCATTTTCAAAGTCCTCGTCTGAGAGGAGTTCGTAATTGGTTTCTGCTACTTCTGTTTCGGGAGCCTTGTATTTATCAAAGCTCAGAAGCTCGATGGTAGCGACATCGGACTTCACTTCGCCGTGTTCGTAAACGCCGGCTTTTCCGTCTGCGGTCAGCGCCACATTGGGGTGCTTTAGAATATCGTATTTGAAATCAAGCACCGGACGCTCACCACGGATAAAGAGAATTGCGTAACGATTATCAAGCATACGAACCTCGTCCGGGGTTAGCAGCTCTCGACCGCTGATTTGGTAGTTGGTTGAATAACTGCCGCTTCGACCTTCGCTTTTGCCGTAGGTGTTGGTATCAATCGTGGATTTACCGAGCAGCTCGCTCACATATTTGTGTGTGGACTGTTCGTTGCCGCCTAAATACAAAAACTCGTCGCAGTTACCCACGATGCTTTCCCACTGCTTCTCGAACAATGCTTTGAGCTGTGCCAAGTTCTGCAATATAATACTGACAGATACCGAGCGAGAACGCATAACGGAAAGTATCTTGTCAAAGTCATCAGGCAA
>CALZCU010000271.1 GCA_945632055.1 uncultured Ruminococcus sp.
GAACGCACACATCGGTACACTCGTTTGCCCGATTGAACACACCCATTCGTAGGGACACGGCGTGCCGTGTCCGAGTTAACCGCAACGGAAATTGTATCACACAAACCTATTTAAACGATGAATTGTTACTGTGACAATGATAAATCCTTTGTGTTTGATGTTCACTGCCGGACACGGCACGCCGTGTCCCTACGAATGTGGAAAAATGAAAAAAGCTTATTGACAAAGCCGAATTACAGAGTTATAATTTAGTTGTAAAAATTAAACAGTTTTACAAGGAGGTTGCTATGAATAATAGTGCTTTATACAATATTTGCTGTGGCTTGTTTGTCCTGACAGCGGCAGACGGAGAAAAGCAGAACGGCTGTATCATCAACACCGTAATGCAGGTCACTTCTAAACCCGTTAAAATTTCGGTTACAGTGAACAAGTCGAACTTCACAACCGATATGATTTTAAAAACAGGAAGATTCAATGTGAGCAGTATTGACGAGTCGGCTGACTTTTCGCTTTTCAAACGCTTCGGATTTGCAAGCGTCAGTTATACCGACAAGCTTGACGGCTTTGACGGGTATAAAATCGCACCAAACGGAATAAGCTATGTTACACAGGGTACTAACGCATTCTTCTCTGCAAGGGTTGTCGACACCGTAGATGTGGGAACGCATTACATCTTTATTGCCGAGGTTGAAGAAGCCGAGGTGCTGTCGGATAAGCCTTCCGCTTCGTACGCTTATTATCACAAAAATATCAAGCCGAAGCCACAGCAAAAGAAGAGTGAAAAAACACGCTGGGTATGCAAAATCTGCGGATATGTCTATGAGGGCGACGAGCTTCCCGAGGATTTTACCTGTCCGCTGTGCAAGCATCCTGCGTCAGACTTTGAAAAAATGGAATAATACTGTTATCGGAGGTTATTATTATGCAGTTAAAAGGTTCAAAAACAGAAAAAAATCTTGAAGCCGCTTTTGCAGGCGAGTCAATGGCAAGAAACAAGTACACCTACTATGCTTCAAAGGCAAAGAAGGACGGCTATGTTCAGATTGCTTCACTCTTTGAGGAAACAGCCGCAAACGAAAAGGAACACGCAAAGATTTGGTTCAAGCTTCTTCACGACGGCATCGCTTCAACTGACGAAAATCTCAAGGATGCAGCGGCAGGCGAGAACTACGAGTGGACGGATATGTATCCGACCTTTGCCAAGGAAGCAAGGGAAGAGGGCTTTGATTATATAGCAGACCTTTTTGAAAAGGTTGCCGAAATCGAAAAGCACCACGAGGAGAGATACAAAAAGCTCCTTGAAAATGTCGAAGGCGGACTTGTGTTCTCGAAGGACGAAGATGTTATCTGGCAGTGCATCAACTGCGGACACATCTGCATCGGCAAAAAAGCTCCTGAAATCTGCCCCGTATGCGCACATCCGCAGAGCTTCTTCCAGGTAAGTCCCGAAAATTATTAATTTCAACGCAAAAAAGGCTCCCCTGTGGGAGTCTTTTTTAATTGTTAATTGAATTCAGTATCCCCAGCGGTCGAAAAATCTTACATCGCCGTAGGTGAGAATGTAATTCTGGCTTTCGTGGAATGTGCTCTGTACGAGCAGAGGATTATACATATACATTATCCTGTGCTGTACAGCGTCGTGGTTTTCGTCAAAAATATATCTGACAGCCTGCTTGCAGGTGTCGTTTGTTCCTATGTCCGTTCTGCCTGTGTATCGGCAGTTCTTAATTACAGATTCAACGGTGGGGTAGCCGTCAAAGCACATTGCGTCCTTAACAGCCTGCGCAATCAGCGCCGCCCCCACAAAACCGCCTGAGCCGAACTCGCCCATACAAAGCCTTTCGAGCAAATCCCTGTCCTCATCCGTCAGCGTGACCTGAGCGCACTCATAGGTCAAATCGGGATTGTCGATTGCAACAAGATAGCCTGCGTTCCACTGAGCGTTGTAATCGGGCGGAGATTTCGGCGGAATTGCCGTTGCAAACGGAATCGTTGCCGCCTGCGTGGTTGTCGGTGCGGTTGAGGGCTTTGATGTGGTCGGGGAAGTGGTTTCCTTTTTCTTCTTTGCATCGGTCGGCTTTTGCGTTGTTTCAACAGGCTTTGTAGTTGTCAGGACAATTCCCTCGCCTGCCATAATTTCATCAAGCCGAGGGTTGATGTTTGAAGCCGGAACGGCTTTTTCATTTTCACCTGCACTCAGAGTTCCTGCCGTTATGAATGTCTGCAACACAATGAGAACCGACACTGCAACGAGTATCAGCGACAGAACGGTATTTATTTTTTTGCTGAAAAAGCTCTTCAAAAAATCACCCTGTAAAAGAAAATAACACTAAGCCTATTTTAACACAGACGGACTGCCCTTTCAAGTCGAATAAAGAGTTATAACGGCAAATAATATGCCTTATTTTCTGCCGTAAATCAAAAGCAGAAACATAAAATCAATAATATTCTATTTTTATGCTCTAACCAAGCCTTCCCTTGAGGAAATTCCCCTTTTAGGGCAATGTCGTCAACTTAAGGTCAGATGAACCTTTCAAGCCTTCTCCTTGAGGAGAAGGTGTCGGCTATGCCGACGGATGAGGTGTAGCCACGAAGTGGCGTTAGCTGTACAGAAGCAATGGTTATTTACGGATGCTTACGCATCCTACACCTCATCAGTCACC
>CALZCU010000272.1 GCA_945632055.1 uncultured Ruminococcus sp.
CGTCAGATTGCTTAAAATTTTGTGCGCAGGCTGACGCCTGTGTGCAGAATTTTGGACAATATGGCGGAAAATATGCAAGCAAGATGTGCAAACAGCTTTTCAGCGCGATTTATTCAGTGGTTACTTAAGCTCCTCAATTTCTTTGGGAGTTAACATTCTGTACGCTTTTTGTTTAAATATAATTCCCTCAAGGTGGTCAAGCTCATGGCAGAATGCTTTTGCAAGCAGTTCTCTGCCCTCAATTGTAAATTCCTTGCCGAATCTGTCCTGAGCCTTAACCTTGACATAATTTGGACGGCAGGTGTAGCCCCATTCGCCCGGACAGGACAGACAGCCCTCTACGGTTCTCTGTTCTCCGCTGTAAGCTATTATTTTAGGATTTACAAGCTCAATTACACCCTCACCGATGTCGATTACAACAACCCTGCGGAGTATTCCGACCTGCGGAGCCGCAAGTCCTGCTCCCTGTGCAAGATGTAGTGTTTCTGCCATATCGTCAAGCAAATCTGCAAGCTTTCCGTCAAACTTTTCGACAGCTCTGCATTTTTTTGTAAGGACGCTGTCGCCCTCTTTTACAATTTGTCTGATTGCCATTTCTTTCCCCTTTCTAAATCAGCATACAAGCGCATTCATATCGGCATACGCTGTTACACTGCCAAATTCTTTATTTTTACCGAAATCAATAAGAAGCGTTGAAAGCAGGCTTCTGAATTCTCTTGTGTTTTTACATTTAATTATCAGCTTATATCTGAACTTGTTGCTGACCTTGATTACAAGCGCAGGCGACGGCCCTAAAATTCTGAGCGGAAGATTGGGGTAGTCGCTTTTTGCAAGGCTGATAAACGAAGCCAGAAACGCATTTGCCGCCTTTAAAGTCAAGGCTTGATTTTCACCGACAAAGCCGATTAGGCAAATATCGGCAAAGGGCGGATACAGCATTGCCTTTCTGACATTTATTTCTGTATTGAAAAAGGCTTCGTAATCCTGCTTAGCCGCCATTGAGATTATAAGATTGTCGGGAGTGTATGACTGAATTACAGCCATTCCTCTGGATTTTCCTCTGCCGCTTCTGCCGACTACCTGAGTAAGCAGTGAAAATGACCGCTCATAGCTTCGGTAATCGTCAGCATAAAGCATCTGGTCGGTATTCAGCACCCCGACAAGCGTTACATTCGGAAAATTCAGTCCCTTTGCAACCATCTGAGTTCCTACAAGAATATCATATTCGCCGTTTGCAAAGGCTGAAATCATCTTCTCATATGATGATTTTGCAGACGCAGCATCGGTATCCATTCTCAAAATTCTCGCTTCGGGGAAAAGCTGTGCAATGTCGCTCTCAGCCTTCTGCGTACCCGCTCCGCCGAAACGCAGGGATTTGCTGTGACAGGTGGGACATTCATCGGTATTAGGAATTGAGTATCCGCAGTAGTGACACATCAGCCGATTATTTGCGCTGTGATAGGTCAGCGAAATTGAACAGTTCGGACACGAAACAGATTCACCGCAGACACGACAGGCGGCAAAGGTGTTGTGTCCTCGCCTGTTGAGAAGCAGAATAGACTGCTTGCCGTGTTCAAGATTGTATGCAAGATTTTCAAGCAGAATATCCGAAAAGCCTGTTGTGTTTCCGTTCTGAACCTCAATATTCATATCGGCAGTCACTACTTCGGGCAATACTGCCTCGCCGTAGCGGCTTGAAAGAGTGTTGAGGGAATATCTGCCGCTTTTTGCATAGTAAAAGGATTCAACGCTCGGTGTTGCCGAGCTTAGAACTAAAAGTCCGTTATTCTGAGCACATCTGAATTTTGCAATTTCTCTTGCGTGATAACGGGGAGAGCTTTCGGATTTATAGCTGTACTCCTGCTCCTCGTCCATTATGATAAGTCCGATGTCGTCAAAGGGCGCGAAAACTGCGCTTCTTGTTCCGATTACGATTTTTGCAAGACCTTTTTTAACCCTCTTGTATTCGTCAAGCCTTTCTCCGAGTGACAGTGCGCTGTGAAAAACGGCAATTCTATCGCCGAAACGCTGTGAAAACTGGGAAACAAACTGCGGAGTCAGAGAAATCTCAGGCACCATTACAATTATTCCCCTGCCATCGTCTATTACTCGCTCAATCAGCCTGATAAACACGCTTGTTTTGCCCGAGCCTGTAATGCCGTATAGCAGACTTGTGTGAGGTTTTTCGTCAAGATATTCGCTGTAAAGCGAATCGCAGGCTTTCTGCTGTTCCTCGGACAAAACAATTTCGGGTAAATCCGGGTCTGCACTTCGCCTTTCAATTCGGAAAACCTCCTCGTCATAAAAATGGATAACTCCTTTTTTGCAAAGGTTATCTATTACTGAGGTTGAGATTCCCGTAAAATATGTTATTTCCTTGACCGATGTGCCGCCTGTCATTTCGAGCAATTCTACAACGCTTTTCTGCTTTTCCGTAAGCTTCAGCGAAGAAATGTCAACACCCGTATTAAGAGCCGCCATCTTCATTACCGCATCGGAAACTCTTCTGAAAGCCTCATCGGATTTATACAAAGCTCCCTTTGATACAAGCCAGTCAAGCAGATGGGAGTCAGAATAGCCGAAGGCATCAAGAATTGTATCGGACTTAACGGCTTTTCTTTTTGAAAAAAGGTAGTCATAAACTCTCTGCTCTTCAA
>CALZCU010000273.1 GCA_945632055.1 uncultured Ruminococcus sp.
GACGAAAACGAGAAGTGTCAGAGCTTCAGAATCAACTTCTCAACGCCTACCGATGAACAGCTTGAAAAGGGAATCAGGATTCTCGGCGAGCTTGCAAATAATTAATTCGGAATTCGGAATGCGTAATTCGGAATTAAATCTTTAAAACTGATAATACTTTTACGGAGGAATTAACATATGGAAAACGAAAAGAAAAAAGAGGTTGTGTTCAGTGCAATACAGCCCAGCGGAACAATTACGCTCGGCAACTATCTCGGCGCTGTACGCAATTGGGTGGCAATGCAGGACGAGTACAACTGTATATACGCACTTGCCGACCTTCATACAATTACGGTAAGGCAGGAGCCTGCCGTTATGAGAAAAAATATTCTTGACGCATATGCTTCGATTATGGCTTGCGGAATTGATGTTGAAAAGAGCATTTTCTTTATCCAGAGCCATGTGCATACTCACGCTGAGCTTGCGTGGGCGCTGAGCTGTTATACTCAGTTCGGTGAGCTTTCAAGAATGACTCAGTTCAAGGACAAATCTGCAAAGCACGCCGACAATATCAATGCAGGACTGTTCACATATCCCGTCCTTATGGCCGCCGATATTCTGCTTTATCAGGCTGACAAGGTGCCTGTAGGAGCTGACCAGAAGCAGCATATTGAGATTACAAGAAACATTGCGGAGCGCTTTAACGGACTTTACGGCAATGTGTTCAAGATTCCCGACGGATTTATTCCGAAGAACGGCGCAAGAGTTATGAGCCTTCAGGACCCGACAAGGAAGATGAGCAAGTCTGACGAGAATGTAAACGGCTGTGTTCACCTGCTTGATACTCCCGAAGCTATTATGAGAAAGTTCAAGAGAGCCGTTACCGACAGCGAAGCTTGCGTAAGATATGCCGAGGGCAAGGACGGCGTTAACAATCTTATGGCTATCTACAGCGCCGTAACAGGTCTTTCCTTTGAGCAGATTGAGCACGATTTTGACGGCAGGGGCTACGGCGATTTCAAGACTGCTGTCGGAGAGGCTGTTGTTGAGGCTCTCCGCCCGATTCGTGAGCGTTATGAACAGCTGATCAAGGACAAGGCTTATCTTGAGGAGTGCTACAGAAAGGCTGATGAAATCGCACTTAAAATCAGCAGCCGCACAATGAGCAAGGTTATGAAGAAAATCGGCTTTGTGCTTTAATCGGGAGGCTGTAATGACAAAGATTGAAAAGAAGATTTTTGATTGGATTGGCAATAACATTCTTCTGCTTTTTTTGGGTGCTGTTACAGTTCTGGGCATTGTAATCCGTATGTGCGGAATTAATTTTCAAAGCGGCGATTACAACAGCTTTCTTAACCCTTGGTGGACGCAAATCAAGAATGCAGGTCTGAACGGACTTGGAACTCAGGTGGGAAATTACAACATACCCTACCAGATTATCACCTATCTGTTCACACTGCTTCCGTTCGGTCCGTTGGTTTCATATAAGCTGTTGTCAATTATTTTTGACATAGTGCTTGCAGGCAGTGCGGCATTGCTTGTTAACGCCTTTGACAAAAACAAGTCGCATCTTAAGGCGGTCGTTACATACAGCGTGGTTTTCTGCTCGCTGACTGTTGTGTTTAACTCAGCCTTCTGGGCGCAGTGCGATTCTATCTATGTTTCCTTTATTCTGCTTGCAATTTACTTTCTAAAAAAGGAAAAGGACATCGCTTCCTTTGCAATGCTCGGTATTGCGCTTGCGTTCAAGCTTCAGATGATATTCATTCTGCCTGTGTTCCTCTTTTATTATGTCTGCACACGCAGGGTTTCAATCCTTCATTTTCTGATTATTCCTGCGGCTGATTTTATTATGTGTCTGCCTGCAATAATTCTGGGAAGAAATCCGCTTGATTTAATTACGATTTACGCTGAGCAGACTGATTACGGCAAGCTCATTCAGATGAACTGCCCGAATATCTACGCATTTATGTGCGACGGAAGCAACATCGAAAATTATTACCAATTCAAAACGCTTTCAATCGTTCTGACTGTGACAATCCTCGGTGCGGCACTGTGTATGCTCGTTTACAAAAGAGTTGACCTTAGGGATAGCAATAATTTTATGTTGGCGGCTATATGGTCGGTGTTCACCTGCCTTATCTTCCTTTCCTCAATGCACGAAAGATATGGCTATCTGCTTGATATTCTGACTATCATCTATGCTGTTGTGACGGTGAAAAGAGTATGGCTCCCGATTGTCTGCAATCTCGTAAGCCTGAGAGGCTATTGCTTCTATCTGTTTAAATACGATGTGCTTGACATAAAGCTGACCGCAGTAATATTTGTGGGCGTGTATGCGTATGTTTCCTACATTTTCATTAAAGAGGTTGTGCTTAACGGAAAGAAGCTTGAGGATAAAAAGCCTGCTTTGACGGAAACGCAGACAGAGATCGGAGAGGAAAGCGATTTTTCGGAAATCTCAACAGAAGAAGCGGAAGAAAACGATATATCGGAAATCTCTCAGATGAGTAATGAAGTGTTGAATACAATAGAATAAGCAAACACAAAAGGAGCTGTTTTGCGACAGCTCCTTCAGCTTATCGAAAAAGTTGGAACAAAAAGTTAAAAATAGTCAACTTTTATGATATAGCAAAGCCTTCCCTT
>CALZCU010000274.1 GCA_945632055.1 uncultured Ruminococcus sp.
ATCATAATTCTTAGCATTGGCAAGCCTGTTTATATCAATTTCTGTATGCTTAGAAAAGTATGCAGGGAACTGATAAATAAATTTTTCGGTTGAATTGGAGTTTAACAGAACAAGAAATCGTATAATCTGTTCAGCTTCAATTGTTTCAATGACATACTGAGAAAATCCTGAGCTTACGCTTGAATCGTATCTGCAAAGAGAATCAAATTCATAGAACAGATTTTGCCTGAGCAGAGCTTCAAGCCTGCCTCGGTGAACATCTCTCTCGTTAATGTCACGAAGTGCCGCCGAATAGTGTGTATTTGACTTTAAGTATGACATAACCTCCGCAACGCTCTGACAGGCAAGCAGACTTGTGTAGTCTTTTTCGGTAAGTCTTTTGCCGAATTTTGCTCTCGCCTTAGTCAAGACTGCAAACGAAGTATTTGACATAGTTTACACACCTCCCGATAAATTCAGATTAATAAAATTAATCAAGTGTTCGTCTGACAATTGCGTCAACCCATTTGTCACAGTTTCGCTCGTAGTCGGACTGTAGCTTGATGTGAGCTGATTTTTGCTTGCCTCGGATTTCTTCAAGGCGTTTTTCAGCCTGCTTTTCCTCCTGAGCATCATTGCGTTTGACAGTTTCAAGAGCTTCTCTCATTCGCTTGTCATAGATATTTTTGATGTCCTCATCAATCTTTTTGTCAAGCTCTTCCTTTTCTTTGAGGGCAAGCTCCTCCATTGCCTTAGCTTCATTATCAGCGTCAACAATTTTTTTAATCATATCCTCCAAAAAACAACACCTCCGGAAAATAATCAGTTTTTAAGCGCCTGCAATGGTGCGGGTATTCTTCCTCCACGCTTAATAAATACCTCGGGAGAGCCCTGCCTTACAGGCATAACGGGACCTCTGCCGAGAAGTCCGCCGAAGTTAAGTTCATCACCGGCTTTCTTTCCAATGGCGGGAATAAGTCTTACGGCTGTAGTTTTGGTATTTACCATACCGATAGCCGCTTCATCGGCAATAATAGCCGAAATAATCTCCGGAGTAGTATCTCCGGGCACAACAATCATATCAAGTCCGACAGAGCAAACGGCTGTCATCGATTCAAGCTTTGTAATGTCAAGATAACCGTTTTCTGCTGCGCTAATCATTCCGGCGTCCTCAGTAACGGGAATAAATGCGCCGCTTAATCCGCCAACATGAGAAGAAGCCATTACGCCGCCTTTTTTAACAGCGTCATTGAGCAGGGCGAGAGCGGCGGTTGTACCGTGACAGCCGCAAACCTCAAGTCCCATTTCTTCAAGAATATGTGCAACACTGTCGCCGACTGCAGGAGTCGGTGCAAGTGAAAGGTCGACAATACCAAATGGAACGCAGAGTCTTTTGCTTGCTTCCTGTGCAACAAGCTGACCCATACGAGTGATTTTAAAGGCGGTTTTCTTAACCATATCGGCAATCTGAGTAATATCCTTGCCTTCTCCGCCCTTAGCGAGTGCCGCTCTTACAACACCCGGTCCCGATACTCCGACATTAATTACAGTATCAGCTTCACCAACGCCGTGGAACGCACCTGCCATAAAAGGATTGTCCTCGGGTGCATTGCAGAATACAACAAGCTTTGCAGCTCCTATGCAATTTCTGTCTGCCGTAATTTCAGCCGTCTGCTTTACAATTTTGCCCATCATCTTAACGGCATCCATATTGATACCGGCTTTAGTAGAGCCGATGTTTACCGATGAGCATACAAAATCAGTTTCACTTAATGCCTGTGGAATACTTTCAATAAGAGCGTAGTCGCCGCTTGCAAAGCCCTTCTGAACAAGAGCGGAGTAGCCGCCCACAAAATTAACGCCAAGCTCCTTTGCAGCCTTGTCAAGCGCATAGGCAAACTTTACAACCTTTTTGCTCTGACAGGGTGCGGCAACCATACCAATCGGAGTAACGGAAATTCTCTTGTGAATAATAGGAATACCGTATTCACGCTGAATATCCTCGCCTGTCTTGACAAGATCCTTAGCCGAACGGCAGATTTTGTCATAAACCTTAGTGCAGGCTTTGTCAATATCCTCGTCAATACAGTCAAGCAACGAAATACCCATAGTAATTGTTCTAACATCAAGGTTTTCGTTGTCAATCATATTTATTGTTTCAAGTATGTCTTTCGTTTCTAACATTTTCCAAACTATCCTTTCACACGATTCAGCCGATTATATTTTATGCATACTATTGAAGATATCTTCGTGCATAATGTGGATTTTGGTAGCGGTAGCCTCACCGACCTTTTCAAGGTTTTCTCTGAGCTGATCAAAGCCGATATTGGATTTGTCGATTTCAACAAGCATAACCATTGCAAACATATCCTGAAGAACGCTTTGTGTAACTTCAACGATGTTAACATCTGCTTTTGCGCAGGCATCTGAAACTCTTGCAAGAATACCAACTGTGTCTTTGCCGATAACTGTAATGATTGCTTTCATTTAATAACCTCCCGATTATGCAGGATTATAACGAAAAACTTGCATAATTCTGCGATAATCTTTTTATAATATATAATAATTCCATTGTCGTTAATTATATACTTATTTTTGATTTTTGTAAATTTTCAATAATTTTATGAAAATTAACAGAAAAA
>CALZCU010000275.1 GCA_945632055.1 uncultured Ruminococcus sp.
GGGTCTTTTCGGTTTTCTTGGCAAGCGTCATACCTCCTTGGGGCATAAGAAAAGCCCTGCGGATTTCTCCACAAGGCTTTCAAAGTCTATTTCACTGTTTATATTATAGCAGATGTCCATACTGTAATTCTATGGAATTTACTGTCAACTTTCAGGAATTTCAAAAATTTTTAAGGCTTTATTCCTCATCTTGAACACATTGTCGATACTGCAATTCATCTTAACCGCAATTTCCTCCCATGTTTTAAAGCATAAATATCGCAGTTCAAGAAGTATCTGATACTCCGGCTTTTTAACCCTTTTTATTGCTCTAACAATATCACGATTTAAATCCACAAGCCTGTCTATGTCCCTGTTGATTTCTTCCTGCAAATCAACAATCTTTACAACAGTATCCTCTAAACGGGAGTTACTGATGCTTTGACTTTTCGGCATATCCGATAATGTGGATGTGCATTTTGTTGCAAGAAGATTGAGTGCTTTCAGCTGTTCAATCTTTGAGTCTATTCTCTTGTCAAGGTGATATGCCTGACTTAAATATTCCTTTGCTGTCATTTTAGAAAACCTCCCAAATCCGCCTTAACAGCGTCTATCAAATCCGACTGTGTTTTATCCTTCCTTTGCAGTGCTTTTAAAATCTGCTCATCAATTGTGCCTTTTGCGATTATGTGCTGAATTATAACTGTGCTTTTCTGACCTTGTCTGTAAAGCCTTGCATTTGTCTGCTGATACAGTTCAAGTGACCAAGTTAAGCCGAACCACACAAGTGTTGAACCGCCGCTTTGAAGATTAAGTCCGTGTCCTGCCGATGCCGGGTGAATAAGTGCAACGGGAATATCACCTTTGTTCCACCGTTCAATACTTTCATCGGTATCAAGTTTTGAAAACGGAATATGCAGACTTTCAAGCCGTTCTGCAATTCTTTCAAAATCGTGCTTGTACCAATATGCCACTAAAAGTGGTTTGCCGTTCATACTTTCAATAATGTCCTCAAGTGCGTCAAGCTTTCTGCTGTGAATTTCAATGATGTTCTGTTTATCATCATAAATCGCACCGTTTGCCAGCTGGCACAGCTTGTTTGAAAGTGATGCAGCGTTAGATGCTGTGATTTCTCCGTCTGCAATTTCAAGGACTAAATTCTTCTTCATTTCGTCATAGTGCTTTTTCTCTTTGTCCGATAACTGGGCCTCATAATTACTGACTACAAGCTCCGGCATATTCAGATATTCATTTGCTTTCATTGAAACTGTAATATCGGAGATTTTTTCATATATGGCTTGTTCGGCATACGGCAGTGGCTTGTACGAATAAACAACCTGTCCGTTCATTTTGTCGGGCTTGTAATATTTGTTTCTGTACTGCCCGATAAATCTGCCAAGTCGCTCACCCATATCAAGAATTTTGAATTCTGCAAATAAATCCATAAGTCCGTTTGATGACGGTGTACCTGTCAAACCGACTATGCGTTTCACCTTTGGTCTTACTTTCATCAGTGACTTAAACCTTTTGGTCTGATGATTTTTGAATGATGAAAGCTCGTCTATCACAAGCATATCAAATTCAAATGAAACACCGCTTTTCTCAACAAGCCATTGAATGTTTTCTCGGTTGATTATGTAGATATCTGCATCTGCATTAAGGGCTGCAATTCTTTCTGTTTCGGTTCCTACAGCCACAGCGTATTTCAGATTTTGCAGATGCTCCCATTTCTTAATTTCATCACACCAAGTGTTTTTAGCAACTCTGAGTGGTGCGATTACAAGCACCTTACGCACATCAAAGCTGTCAAACAACAGGTCATTGATAGCCGTCAGCGTGATTGAAGTTTTTCCTAAACCGCAATCCAAAAACAATGCTGAAACAGGGTGTGATTTCAAATATTCAATAGCATACTTCTGATAGCTATGTGGTTCGTATTTCATCAATTATCCCTCCAATCTGTCCTGCATCATCAAGCACATACACCTTGAAACCGAGTTTTTGAAGTAATCTATGCCTTGCCTTTTGTAAAGGGCGAGGCTTTTTGTTTGGTGCTTTTACTTCAACAAAGGCAATTTTCCCAAAAGGCAAAAGTACCAATCTGTCCGGCATTCCGTCAAAGCCGGGGCTAAAGAACTTCGGACAGATGCCGCCGCACTTTTTTACCGTCAGGGTTAATTTTTGCTCGATTGATTTTTCGGATTTATTTGAATAATTCATCTGCCACCCTTTTTGCTGTTTCAATAATTTCTGCATCAACTTCATTTCTTGGCACACAGTTTAATGCTCCGTAAAACACATCGGTATACTCATTTGAAAGGTTCGGATAATCCTTAAACATATTTTCTTCAGCCTTTGAACATATTAAGCAAATCTTATCAAGTTCGTTAATAATCTTATCTGTTTCAGTAGCAGTCAACACCTTTGAAACATCAACTGTTACCTTGGATAAAATGCTTTTAAGCAAGCGCATTTCCGCTCCTACCCTTTTATACACATCAATTGTTCTATCTTTTGCTCTAATCATAATTTACCTCCGATTATTTATTTTGTCCTTTTTGTCCTTATGTCCTCAAGCGTATATATATGTCCCTATGCTTAAGCGTATATATATAAATAATAATGTGT
>CALZCU010000276.1 GCA_945632055.1 uncultured Ruminococcus sp.
TACCACAGCTATAATCAAAACCACTGCGAGAGATATGGCAATTATCGCAGTTCTTCTGTTCAAAAGCGCCTTAATCTTCCATTCCAGACCTTTTCGCTTCTGGAGTTTTCTTCTGCGGACAGTATGAGCGGCGTTTCTGTTATCGGAGCTTTGCCTGTTTTGGTAAAAATCCTCATCGCCTTCATACTCATCATCTGCTAATTCATTAAGCTGTTCCAAAAAGCTCTTTTCACTTTCATCGGAATTGTAAGCCAAAATACATCACCACCAATAGCATAGCCGATTATTCTCTGAAAATTATAACACGACATCAAAAAAAGTTCATTTTAAATTACACCAAAACCCAAAAACGACCGCTTTACAGCGGCCGTTTTTGGATTTAGAAGTTTTGAAATTAACATGAAAAACGCTTATTATTGTGTTAATGAGCTTTGATTAGCCAACCTTGGCGTTACCTGTGTCACCAAAGAAGTTAAATCTGAAAAGCTTGCTCTCGTCATTCTTGTTTTCGCAGATGATGCTTGCTTCTGCGATTTTGCCGCCCTCAATAAGCTTTGTTAAGCCAACGAGCTGGCAGAGTTTACTGCGAAGATTTAATCTGTCGCCTTCATTTGTAACGAGATATACATTGCCCTCGCAGGTATCGAGCACGGCGAGGAATGCAGTTACATCAACATTGTGTAAGCTAAGAATCGGTGTCATAAAAGTTTCCTCCTTGAATTCTTTAAAAATATAAAGTTTTTTCGTGCGCCATTTACCATTTGGCAAATCATGATTATCTTATCGACTTTTTGCTAATTCAATTTTTACTCGAGTAAGGCTAATTTGAAATCAGCCGATAGTCAAGCGGACTATTTACTTGACAATTATTATTATAATCAGCTTTTTGAAAAAGTCAACAATTTTTATCTTTGATTTTTGTGAGTTACTGCATTTACATATCAATAGTAACCAAGTTCCAGACCATTATTTTGTTTATTTTGCCTTAATAATGCTTTAGGAGAATTTACAAATTAATAACATTCAAGTTACTCTTTCGTCAGTTTTAACAACTTATTTCCTTTTTCGCAAAAAAATAATCAGTCTTTTTACAAACTTAATTTTTTGCGTCTATTGTGATTTTCGCCCGATTGCGTTATAATACAGGTAATACATTATATATTAGAAACCGAAAGGACGATTAAAATGCTGAACGAATTTTTCAAACAGTTTAAAAGCGGAACAGATATAAGAGGTGTTGCAAGCGAGGGTGTTGAAGGTCAGAGCATAAATCTCACCGACGAAACCGTTGCCGCAATGGCAGACGGCTTTGTGCTGTGGCTTTCAAAAAAGGTCGGCAAGCCAGCCGACAGCCTTACAATCTCGGTCGGCAGGGACAGCAGAATTTCAGGACCCCGAATTATGGATATAACCACAAAGCGTTTTCAGGCTTGCGGAGCAAGGGTTCTCTGCTGTGGTCTTGCCTCAACTCCGTCAATGTTTATGACTACAGTAGATTTAGGCTGTGACGGTGCGCTTCAGATTACGGCGAGCCACCACCCGTTCAACAGGAACGGCTTAAAATTCTTCACTCGTGAGGGAGGACTTGAAGGCTCAGACATTGAGGAAATACTCTTGTATGCTCAGAACGCTGAAAAGCCTGAGGCAAAGGACGGCGGCACAATCACAGAGGTTGACTATATGAGCGACTATGCCAAGGGACTTTGCGAGAAAATCAAAAAAGAGGTTAACGCTGACGATTACGAGCATCCGCTCAAGGGCTTTAAAATTGTCGTTGACGCCGGAAACGGCGCAGGCGGCTTTTATGCCGACAAGGTGCTTTCTGTTCTCGGTGCAGACACCGAGGGAAGCCGCTATCTTGACCCCAACGGAATGTTTCCCAACCACATTCCCAATCCCGAGGACGCAACGGCTATGGCTTCAATCTGCGAAGCGGTTAAGGAAAACAACGCTGATTTAGGCGTGATTTTCGACACCGATGTTGACAGAGGCGGCGCAGTTGATTCAAAGGGCAACGAAATCAACAGAAACAGGCTTGTTGCCGTTGCCGCCGCAATTGCACTTGAGGGCAACGAGGGCGGAACAGTTGTTACCGACTCAATCACTTCAAGCGGCTTGAAGGAATTTATTGAAAACACACTCGGCGGAAAGCACTACCGCTATCGCAGGGGCTATAAGAATGTAATCGACAAGGCAATTGAGCTGAACGGACAGGGAATTAACTGTCCTCTTGCAATTGAAACATCGGGACACGCCGCAATGCGTGAAAATTATTTTCTTGATGACGGCGCATATCTCTGCACAAAAATCATCATCAAAGCCGCACAGCTCCGCAAGCAGGGCAAGGAGCTTGACGAGCTGACCTCTGCACTCAAGGAGCCTGTTGAAAGCAGAGAGATTCGTTTTAAAATTACCGAAAAGGATTTCAGAGCCTGCGGTGAGCGCATAATCGCCGACCTTACCGACTATGCTGAAAAGCAGGACGGCTGGCAGGTTGCCGATGATAACCGTGAGGGAATCAGAGTTTCATTTGATAAGGAGAACGGCAACGGCTGGTTTTTGCTCAGACTTTCGGTTCACGACCCGATTATGCCCCT
>CALZCU010000277.1 GCA_945632055.1 uncultured Ruminococcus sp.
ATAGGTGTCGCTCCAACTACACTGAATGACTCGTTAAAAAGCAAAAAAGGAGTTGCCATTGACTCGCTTATTCGGATTGCTGACTATTTTAACTTAACGGTAAACGATTTATGTGATTCTGATTTTTTCCGGAATAACCCTGCAAGCAGCTCAAAATCAAACTATTTCTTTATACAGAAATTTAATTCCCTTGATGATTACGGTAAAGAACTTGTATCATTAGTAATCGACAAGGAACTTGAACGCGTAACAGAACAAAACAGCAATTTCTTAAGCTTGCAGTCACCTTTTTAAAGCACATAAATCCCACTTTTGTCTAACATTCACCATAATTGTAAAAGTCAAGTGAAAATGACGAAAAACGCTCATTTAAAATGTACAATTATGAGCGAAGAATCATTCATCAGAATCCTCAAAGATTTTTCTGCCTTTGATGCGGTAGGAATTGCCGGTAATTTTGATAACTTCGCAGTGATGAACCAGACGGTCAATAATGGCGTTTGCGATGACAGCATCGCCAAACACATCGGTCCATTTTGAAAACGGCTGATTAGTGGTAAGGATAGTAGGTCTGAACTCATATCTTGCGGCAATCAGCTGAAAGAAACCAAAGGCGGCGTCCTTATCAACAGGCAAATAGCCGATTTCGTCAATAATTAAAACAGTGTATTTCAGGTAATGCTTAACAACCTTTTCAACTCTGTTCTCCTTTGCCGCCTGTTTAAACTTTTCCATAAGCACGGCAAAGTTAATGAAATAGGTGGAGATTCGCTTGCTTGCTGCCTCAATTCCGATAGCGGTAGCAAGATGTGTTTTGCCCACTCCGCTTGAACCGATAAAAATGATATTTGTTTTGTCTTCGATAAAACGAAGGCTCATAAAATCCATAATCTGATCTTTGTTAATGGTCGGTTGATAAGAAAAATCAAAATCCTTTATGGTTTTGATGTACGGGAAGTGAGAAACGGTAATATTGATTTTTCCCGCTCTTTCATCTCTGAAAGCAATTTCAGCAGAGGTCAGTTCAATCAACGAATCCAGCAGGGAGTTGTTTTCCTTTACCGATTTATCTATCACATTGGGCAGTATCTCGTTCATTTTGAAAAGAGATAACTCCTCAAGGTTATTCTGTAAAACATTAAAGCTTGTCATATATTTCTAAATTCCTTTCCGCAATTAGTTTGATTTCATCCTCATCAAGCCGTTTGAGCGAGCTTCTGCGAGCTATTTCAATATAGTCGGAATGATTGAAATTCATCATTTTGTCGCTCTTTTCCCAGTGCCGTACAAAGTGATTGTTAAAGGAAATATCAAAGCCTGAACCCGTATCCGAAATATCAACCTTTTTGCCGATATACTGCGGCGGAACGGAATATTTCCTTCCCTCGTAAGAAATCATTGACTCTGCGCTGACTTTTCTTTTTACAGTATCGACAAAGTAGCCGGTCAGAATATCCAGGTTAGTTTGAATCAGAAAAGGCTTTTCTGATTCTAATAAATCAAATGGTTTTCGACCTGTTGCCTGACAAACCGAAGAATTGATTTCGTTATTCAAATCAGAAGTAATACGCTTAATATCATCAAAACAGGTGATGTCACGACTGTATACTTTAAGACGATTCATCAGCTTTGCCGAAACCTCTACCTTGCCTTTAGTTTCAGGTCGATAAGCGACGCAGGCTTTTGGTACAAAGCCACAATCCTCGGCGAAAACTTTAAAGTTTTCGTTGAATACAGGCTCACTGTACTGTGTACGAGCCTTGTCAATAATGGAACGCATATTATCAAAGAGTATTTCATGCGGCACGCCGCCGAGGTACTTAAATGCACAGGCGAGGCAAAGCTCCACCTGTTGCAAATCCCTTGTTTCGGTTACCATAAGGAATTTAGTTCTTGAAAATCCCAGGATTAACAAGAATACATTAAACTTTATCGTTTCACCGTCCTTTGTTTTAAATTTAAGCGATTCTTTCCAGTCAACCTGAGCTTGTATGCCGGGGTTGGTTTCAAAACGAATAACAGCGTTATTCTGCTTTTCAATGTTCAGATTGTGAATATATCTTTTAATTGTTGAATAGCTGCCGGTATATCCGTGTTCTTTAGCAAGATAGTGATAAATAGCTATTGCCGGAGCTGTGGTTTTGACCTTTTCCTCAATAATGTGTTCAAAACCGTCAGTTTTCTTGGGATAAACTCGCTGAGGCGGTTTCTCTCCTTTTTTAGCGATTTCCACATATCTGCTGACTGTTCTGCGGTCACAGTTAAGCTGCCTTGCCAGCTTTGAGCAATTCACCTTCAATTTCGGTTGCTCTTTCATTATGTGCTTCACCCTCTCTAAAATGTCTTTCCTTTGATTCATATTTCTACCCCCTGAGGAAAGTATACTCTCCTCAGAAGTTATGTGCCAGAATTGTACATTTTGAGTTGGCGATTTTGTACATTTTCAGTTTAGCATTTATATAAACAAAAAATGGAATATTCTCTACTCAAAAATAATATTTCCCGGTGGCGAAAAAATCGTAACAAATAACGGTATTAAAGGTAACGCGCATCCAAATCATGCGTACACATGTGTACGTGAAAATGCCACCGAGT
>CALZCU010000278.1 GCA_945632055.1 uncultured Ruminococcus sp.
TAGTCTTGAAATCTTTTTGTTTTTTCAAGTGTCTACTTTAAGGGGATTATATCAAATTTGCCTGAATCAGTCCCTTTTGTCCAATGCAATTAATTTAAGTAATTATAAAGGTTTGTGGAAGTATTCAAGGCTTCTCCTTGAGGAAATTCCCCTGTTAGGGCAATGTCGTCAACTTAAGCAAAATGTAATGATTAGCAGAAGTTTTCAAGGCTTCCCCTCGAGGGGAAGCTGTCACCGAACGGTGACTGATGAGGTGTAGGATGCGTAAGCATCCGTAAATAACCACTGGTTCTGAACAGCTAACGCCACTTCGTGGCTACACCTCATCCGTCGGCATAGCCGACACCTTCCCCTCGAGGGGAAGGCTTTCAAACTTCATCTAACCATTAAGTTTACAGCATTACCCTTTTGTCGTTTTAATAAATCCCCTGAACTGTGACCTCGCCCGAATTTACAAGCTGGATTGAGCCGTCCGACAGCATCACCTTTAGCTCGCCGTTTTCTGCAACGCCCACAGCCATACCCTCCGTCCTTCGGCTTCCACGCTGAAATGTTACGCTTCTGCCGATTGTGGCGCACAAATCATTGTATTCTTCAAGCGCAGTGGGATTAAGCTCAAGGTTGCTCCTTAAAAATTCATTTTCAATGTGAGTCAGCACACAGGCGAGAAATTCATTCTTGTCAATGTGTTTGCCCGTTTCAAGGAAAATCGAGGTCGCCTTAAATGCAATTTCTTCGGGAAATGAGCTGTGGTCAACATTGATTCCGATTCCCGAAATGACATACTCAACTGCGTCAAACTCTGCGCTCATCTCAGTAAGGATTCCGACAAGCTTCTTTTTGCCGACAATAATGTCGTTAGGCCACTTAATCCTACAGTCAAGCCCTGTGTATTCCCTTATTGCCTTGCAGACTGCAAGCCCTGCAAGAGGAGTAATTGCCGACACCTCCGAGGGAGCAATATTCGGTCTTAAAAGCACCGAAAAGGCAATTCCGTCGTCCTTTTTCGTTTTCCACACCCTGCCGAGCCTGCCCTTGCCCTTGGTCTGCTCCCTTGCGGCAACAACCGTGCCGTTAGGACAGCCGTCATTTCCGAGCTGTTTGAGGTAATCGTTGGTTGAGCCGACAGAGTCAAGCACAAATAATTTACTGCCTATAATATTATTGTGCAAATGCTTTTTAAGGCTGTTTTCGTTCAGATATTTCGGAGCGGCTTCAAGGCGGTAGCCCTTGTTGGTTACGGAGCTTATCGTGTAGCCCTTTTCCTTGAGGGAATTTATAGATTTCCACACCGCCTGCCTTGATATGCCGAGCTGATAGGAAATTTCCTGCCCTGAGATATAATCATTTGAATTTTGTAGAATATCAAGAATTTTTTTCTGCATAATAATCACGATTCCAATATTATTTCAATTAACAAATTACAATTAACAATTTACAATTGCGGTCGGGCAGACAGCTCGGACATTTCGGTTAATTCGGCATCCCGACCGATAGCACAATTTCGTAGGGAAAACATCATATAAACTCAACCACAGCGAACAAGCTGTAGCAACGCACACGCATATTACAAATTCGGAGCGAAGCGACCCTTAATTGTTAATTTTTAATTTTTAATTTTTAATTGTCAATTGTAACTCCCTCTGTTCTTTTTATAAATACAGTTAAGTCCGTCGAGGATAATGTTTTCATCATAAATTATTTCGTGGCGGCAGTTCTGCACCATAAGCGGAGCAAAGCCGCCCGTTGCAATCACTCTGCAGCTTTTGCCTGTCTGCTCCGAGAAGCGGTCAATCATTCCGTCAAGCATACAGGCTGTGCCGAACATTATTCCCGAGCGTATGCAGTCGTTTGTGTTGGTTGAAATAACCCTTTCCGGCACCTTGAGGTCAACCGAGGAGAGCAGTGCGCCCTTGCTTGTGAGTGCGTCAAGCGACACTCCCACTCCCGGAGCAATTGCGCCTCCGAGGTAGGTTTTGTTTTCGTCAACATAGGTGATTACGGTTGCCGTTCCCATAAAAATCATCACGAACGGACCGCCGTATTTTTCATATGCGCCCACACAGCCTGCAACAATGTCTGCGCCCAGCCTTTCGGGATTGTCGATTTTGATGTTAAGTCCCGATTTAATGCCTGCTCCGATTACAATACTCTCAACGCCCGTAACGGTTTTTATCGCCGTTGAAAGAGGAGAGGTGATTTTCGGCACAACGGAGCTGATAATTGATGAGTCAATACTGCTCGCACTTATTCCGTAAATCTGAAAAAAGGTGTAAAGCTCAACGGCAAATTCATCGCTCGTTTTGGTTGTGTCGGTCGACACACGGAGCTTGAATTTCAGCCTGTCGCCGTCATACACCCCGAATTTTATATTTGTATTTCCAACATCAGCAGTTAACAGCATAATTTCCTCCGTATAGCATTGGGTTATGTTACAACAATAGCAGTGTAGGGAACGGTCTTGACCGTTCCGCAGGATTACATCATACTCATTGCGTATATCTATAAAAATTATATCACAATTCTGCCTTGTTTCAAGCGTGATATTCATTAATTTTGTCTTTATTTCGGGATTTGAGAAAAAA
>CALZCU010000279.1 GCA_945632055.1 uncultured Ruminococcus sp.
GTGATTGTTTTCAGCACATCGTCGTTCATAGGGCTCTGCGAGGGCGGCTTCGGCTTAGGCGGCTCAGGCTTTGAAAGACCGAGCTGTTCTCCCAGACTTTGCACCTGCCTGAGCGCTTCGGGATTGCTTAAAATCTGGTTTATTTTATCCTGAATATCTGACATTTTTTCACACCCTTTCCCGGTGAAATCAAAAATTTGAATTTTTTTATCCTTTTTACCTTACCTTTTTACCTTATAGGAAATTTTTCTTAATAACGGTCGGGCAAAGAAGGTTTCATAATATCAACCTGCCTGCTCGAATTACCTGCGGTGGTACACCGCCGAATTGCGTGTCGAGGCTCTTGACTAATGTTACTCTCCGTTGAGGAGCTTAAGTATTGCCTGCGCCTGAGGACTGTTCATAACCTGTCTTGTTTTTTCGGGGTCATTGAGTATTTCTTCAATTTTCCTGTTGCGGCTTGCATCGCCGTTTTTGAGCAGTTCATTAATGTTTCCGCTCTGAGCCGAATCCTTTATCTGCTCCTCGGTCACGCCGAGCTGTTTTGAAAGCTTTGAAATCAGCTTGTTGACATTGTTTTCATTCATAAAAACACCTCACAATATATTATGCGTATAATCAATTTTTAGAACGGAGTTTGTTAATGCGTATTTTAGTAGTTTCCGATACTCACGGAGATTTGTTCTCTCTTCAGAAGGCGGTCAGGGCACAGCCCTCTGCTGAAATAATCGTTCACTGCGGTGACGGTGACGAGCAGGTGCAGTATCTTAAAAATAATTTTAAGGATAAGATGATTGTAGGAGTCAGAGGTAACTGCGATTGGTGCAGTGCGCTTCCGTCAAAGGAAATCCTGAGCGTCTGCGGCAAGAAAATCTTTATCACGCACGGACATCTTTACAATGCAAAGCTAGGCTTATACACAATTATGTGTGCCGCCAGAGAGGAAAAGGCTGACATTCTGCTGTTCGGACACACCCATCAGGCAATGACATATTACGAGGACGGACTGCATATGCTCAATCCCGGCTCCTGTCACGGATACGGAGCAAGCTACGGCTTTATTGACATTACCGACAAGGGCGATATTGTGACAAACACTGTTGCCATAAAATAGATGTAGAAATTAATAGGATTTAGTGATATAATTATTTTCGGGAGGAGCAGGCTATGAATTTCAGCGGATTTAATTTTTGCGAGAGCGACAAAAAGTCTCTCTCTGCGCTTGACAATCACGGCAGAATACCTCACGCAATAATAATTGAGAGAAGGGATAAGGAAAAATCAGCGCAAGCCGCAAAATTCCTTTCAATGTATGCCGTATGTACGGCTGAAAGCAACAAGCCCTGCGCAAGCTGCATACAATGCCGCAAGGCGAAATCAAAATCTCACCCCGACATCAGCTACGCTTATCCAGAAAAGAAGTCAAAGACATATTCAATCGACCAGATTCGTGATATAATCAAGGACGCATACATTCGTCCGAACGAAGCTCAGGCAAAGGTTTATGTGTTTGAGGAGGCAGACAACAGGCTTACAGCCGTTGCACAAAATTCATTCCTCAAGCTCCTTGAAGAGCCGCCACAGAATGTGCATTTTATTCTGCTTTGCGAAAATGCTCAGAAGCTTCTCGTAACGATTCTGTCCCGTTGCACCGTTGTAAGGCTGAAAAACGAGGTCAGGCTTGACAGCGTTGCCGTTGAAAATGCAGAAAAGATTGCACAGGGCATAATCTCATCAAGGGAATACGACCTTTTGCTTGCGTTAAATGCACTTACCGACAAGGAAAAAGCCGACGATGTGCTGACTGCGGTAAGACTGATTCTGCGTGATGCGCTCGCTGTTTCGGTAGGCTCGGAGGCAGACTTTAGCGAAGCTCTCGGAAAGAGCCTTGCTTCACGCTTCACAAAAGGCAGAATAATAAAAATGCTTGAGCTGACGGAGGACGCGGCAATAAAGATAAAACAAAACGTTAACATAAATCTTCTCACAGCCTGGCTGTGCGGAGAATACAGGAGGATTTCATGGCAGAGGTAATCGGCGTTAGATTCAAAGAGGTGGGCAAGGTGTACTACTTTGACCCTCTCGATAATAAGCTTAATAGGGGCGATATGGTTATCGTTGAAACTGCAAGAGGTCTTGAGTGCGGAGAGGTTGCCACTCCCAACAAGACAATTGACGAAAACGAGCTTGCTCACCCCCTTAAGCCGCTCATAAGAATTGCAAGCGAGGAGGATTTAAACCACCTTGCCGAAAACAAGCTGAAGGAAAAGGAAGCATACAGAATCTGCGAGCAGAAGATTGCGGCGCACAAGCTCGATATGAAGCTCGTCAATGTTGAGTACACCTTCGACAACAGCAAGATTCTGTTCTACTTCACCGCAAACGGCCGGGTGGATTTCCGTGCGCTTGTAAAGGATTTGGCTTCCGTTTTCAGAACAAGAATTGAGCTTAGGCAAATCGGCGTCAGAGATGAAGCAAAGATGCTCGGCGGCTTGGGTATATGCGGAAAGCCATTCTGCTGTGCCAGCTTTATGGGTGAGTTTCAGCCTGTTTCAATCAAGATGGCAA
>CALZCU010000280.1 GCA_945632055.1 uncultured Ruminococcus sp.
TTGCCTCCGTGCCGGTAAATCGCATAAACTCGCCCTGCCAATGCAGTTTAACGGATTTTGCCTCACCGTGACGGTTCTTTGCAACAATACACTCGCCTGAATTCATATCGGCTGTCGGTGCAATCTGCTCGGCGTTTTTCTCGCTGTAATAGCCCTCTCTGTATAGGAAAAGAACAATATCGGCGTCCTGCTCGATTGAACCCGAGTCACGCAAATCCGAAAGCTGGGGACGGTGGTCGGTACGCTGTTCCGACGCACGGGAAAGCTGTGAAAGCGTGATAACGGGAACATTCATTTCCTTTGCAAGAATTTTGAGGTTTCTTGTAATTTCGGAAATTTCCTGCACACGGTTATCTATTCTTCTTCCGCTTCCCATAAGCTGGAGATAGTCGATTACAACGAGGTCAAGATGCTGAAGCCGTCTGAGCCTTGATTTCATCTCGGTAATCGTAATTCCCGGAGTATCGTCAAGGTACAGCTCAGTTTTGCTCAGAACATCGCTTGCAGGAATGAGCCTGTTCCATTCCTCCTCGCTTAGCTTTCCTGTTCTCAGCTTTGTGCCGCTTATGAGCGCTTCCGTCGAAAGCAAGCGGCTGGCAAGCTGTTCCTTGGACATTTCAAGAGAAAAAAATGCAACGGTTTTCTTTGACTTGCAGGCAGCATTTCGGGCAATGTTGAGCGCAAAGCTCGTTTTACCCATACCGGGACGAGCCGCAAGGAGAATTAAATCGCTTCGGTTAAGTCCCGTAATCATTCTGTCAAGGTCGCCTATGCCTGTCGGAATGGGCTTCATACTCTCGTCGGTTTCGCTGTTGAGAGCGTCCAGCCTGTCGAAGGTCTGCAAAATTACGGAGTTAATCCTCTCAAGTCCCGACTTTTCATTGCCCCTGCGAATGTCAAAAATCTTCTGCTCCGCCGAATCAATCAGAACGGCAGGATCTTCATCTCCTGCAGAAGCGTCGTCGATGATTTCACGGGAGGCTGTAATCAGCCTGCGGATATTGTACTTATCTGCAATAACCTTTGCATAAGCCTCTGCATTGGAAATTGACGGGCAGTTGTTGACCAGATCCATAAGATAGGTTTTGCCCGTTGCATCGTCAAAAGCCTTATTCTGTTTTAATTTTTCAAGCAGTGTGACAAAGTCGATAGCCAAACCGAAATTTATCATTTCCTGCATCTGCATAAAAATCAGCTTATGCAGTGCAACATAGAAATATTCGGGGGATTTTATGTAATCAACAACCTTATCGAAGACAGTGCTGTCAAGGATAATCGCTCCCAGAACAGCCTGCTCCGCCTCAGGACTGTACGGCATATTAAGACCGTCGTAGCTGCCGCTGAATAATGAATCTGCCATTATGACACCTATATATTAAGCCTCTGTTACCTGAACATCAATGTTAGCCGAGATACCCGTATAGAGCTTGACCTCAGCCTTGTATGTGCCGAACTCCTTGATGTCGCACTCAAGCACAACCTTGCGCTTGTCAATTGCAATATTGTACTGCTTTTTAATTTCCTCGGCAACCTGCTTTGCTGTTATGCTTCCGAAAAGCCTGCCACCCTGACCTGCCTTTGCAGTCATAACAAACTTCTTGCCCTCAAGCTGTTTCTTCTGCTGTTCAGCCTGAGCCTTCTGAGTTGCGATTTTATAATTCTTTGAATTTTCTGCATTCTTATATTCATTCATAGCCTGTGCGTTGGCTTCCCTTGCAAGCTTCTTTGGAAGAAGATAGTTTCTTGCGTAGCCGTCTGAGGCTTCAACAAGCTCTCCTTTTTTGCCGAGTGTTTTTACATCCTGCAATAAAATTACTTTCATTTGTATCGTCCTTTCTGTATTGCCTGATTGTATCAAAAAAATATTATGTATTGTCAATATCGTCAAGCACACTGTTGATTGCTGTCATCAGTCTTTGATATGCCTGCTCCCTCGTTGTGTTGTCAAGCTGTGCCGCCGCCATAGTCTGGTGACCGCCGCCGCCGAGCTTTTCCATTATTACCTGAACATTGAGCTTGCCGTAGCTTCTTGCGGAGATATTCATTCTGTTGTTGTTCTCGAAGATTACGAACGATGCGTCAACGCCCTGAAGCGTGAGCATTTCGTCAGCCGCCTGAGCCGCCGCAAGCCTTACATCGACTGTGTTTTCATTTGATACGGAAACGGCACAGCCCCTGCTGATTTTGGCACGGCACACAATGTCAACCTTTTCACGGTAGGTGTCTATGCTGTCAGAGAACATTCCCTTAACGGTAAGCGTATTTGCTCCCTTTTTGCGAAGATATGCCGCCGCTTCAAATGTGCGCACTCCCGTTTTAAGCACAAAATTCTTTGTGTCGAGCATAATTCCTGCAAGCAGAGCGTCAGCCTGAACATAGCCGAGCGGCTTGTCGTCAAGGTAGCTGATAATCTCACTGCACATTTCAGCCGAGGAGGAAGCCGACGGCTCGTGGCAGAAAATCAGCGCATTGTCAATATAGTTGACCGCCTTTCTGTGGTGGTCAATCACGATAACACGCTTGAACTTTTCTTAATGATCTGCGCTCTCAAGCGAATTTTTGTGG
>CALZCU010000281.1 GCA_945632055.1 uncultured Ruminococcus sp.
AAACAAACACACCCAAAAAAAACCCAAAAACACAACCGAACCACCAAATACATCCAGATTTATATCTCCTCCGAACGTGTGAAAATTAAAATCAGACGGATTTTTTCCCGTCACAGCATTTACGAGCTTTTCGGAATAACTGCGCACATACATCTGCTGTGTTCCGTAAATTACATAAATCGGAGAAAACTGTCTTGTCTTTATTTGCTTTTTAAGTTCGCTTTCCGTTAACCTTGCCATATTATCCTCCGTTGAAAACAAACTCCGCTGTTTTGTCGGAGGTTGTATGTATAGTATCTGTAATTTCTTTAATAGAATTATAGTTCTTTGCGAGATTTTCCCTGCTTCCCGAAAAAATCACTTCGTCACAGTAAATCAGGCTGATATTCTTTACTGCCGAGTCAATTAACAAATAATCACAGCTTCTGAATTTCTCGGGGAGCTTTGATATATCTGCTCTGCTTGGTGCAAATAAAATGCTCGTTCCGTTTGCAGAAATATACTGATAAGTAACCGAATTAACATTAATCACATCAATTGTTGTCAAGGGATTTACAGAAATTGAAAAATGGCAGTTTTCCCCGAACACAGTTCTCATATTTCCGTCATAATTCTGTAAACGGTTTTGCTCTTCACTGTTATTATCATATACCAAAATATTTGACGAGTCAACTTCCGAAAGAAGCTGAGGGAGGTATCTTGAATACTTTAATTTCGTATTTGGAATTATAATATTGTCAATTGAGGTGAAATTCCCCGATAACCCTCGGACAATATTGTAGCCACGGTCTGAATCGCCGCCGCAGGAAATAAAAGAAATATTGCCGCCACATTCAATGGAAGCAGTTACTCCGTTCCCTGCGTTATACACCTTAAATCTTACGATACCGCTTTCTGTAAAAGCATAGACAGCCCATCCTAAGGTCAGGGTTACTGCTGAAACAGCGACAGCACAGCGTATATAGAAGCCTTTTGCCTTTATTGCGTAGCCTGTTATCACAAGCAGAGCTGTCACTATCAGCCATATGTAAAAATACGGCTTGGCTGAATTTACTGAGCTGTACGGGATTGAAGCAAAGGCGGAAATTATTTTCAGAAAAACCTTGCTGAGCAGAGCCGCAACGAGTGCAAAAGGATAAGCCGCAAACGATATCAGCGGAATGATGAAAAGCAGAGCTGTCAGCATTGAGCAGACGAGTATCACGCTTACGAGGGGTTCGCATATAAATGAAATGAAAACTACAAGAGGTGAAGCAGTGCCAAAGGCAATTGTTGTTACGGGAAGCACCCAGAGAGATGCGGAAATGGAAACTGAAATAATACTTGCACAGGATTTCAAAAACCCGTTATTTAAATGAAGCTTTCTGCAAATATAGCTATGAATTTTAGGCTCCCACAGTATTATTCCTGCCGTTGCAGAGAATGAAAGGAGCATTCCGATGTCACCGACCGAGTACGGATTTGTTAAGGTAAGCACAAGTGCCGCCGCTCCGAGGGAGTTTATTCCGTCTGCCCTTCTGAAAAATACCGATGAACAATAGGTAATTATCACCATAATGCCTGCCCTGATTACAGACGGATAAAAGCCTGTTATTGCCATAAAGCAAATAACAAACAGGGTTACAAAGGCACACAGTATATATCTGTTCCTTGTAAACCGTCTGAGCAGAAACAAAACAAAAGCTGTTATTATTGCAAGGTGCATTCCCGATACCACAATCAGAAATGACGCTCCTGTCTTTGAAAAATCATTTCTCACACCTGTTGAGAGTGAATATTTTTCACCGAGCAAAACAGCCTTGCACATTGAGGAGCTTTGCTCGGGCAGGATAACCTCAAGTGAATTTTCCATCTCTTTTCTTGCACCTACTGCAAGACTGTATAATGAAAAGTGCTTTTCTCCTGTTGCGTTCAAAATGCTGTTTTCGTCATAATATGATGTGAGAAACACCGAGCGGCTCAGCATATAATTGTCAGTCGCTCTGTTAACAGTAAGCTTTGCAGTTATGCAGTCAAAATCCTCCGCCTTCAAATCCTGTGTTGAAACCAGACTGATTTTCACCTGTGCATTTTCTCCGTTTATTTTTTCGGTTGTTATGTAGTAAAGATTGCTGTTCTGCCTTTTCTGCACTCCGTCACTTATGTAGCCCTCAATAAATAATTCTCTGTCGGAATATTTATCAACTACAGGCTGATAAACGCAGTCAGTACAGATAATTAAAGAAATACAGGCGCACAGTGCTGAGATACCGATAAGCATCAGGTTATTGCCGATTGTTTTTGTTTTTCTGCCTTTCCTGATAATCACTCTGAAAAATAAGCCGAGCAGTACAGAAAGAAGTGACAATGCAATAGCAACAGTTGTAGCCATTGCATTGCGCAGATAAAAAACGACTGCAAGTAACGAAAGATAGGTCAAGCCCACCGTTCCAAGCAGTCGTTTCATAACATTCATTCCTTTATTTCATATTATTGTCGGGCGTATAATTCCGACCGTTTCTGTTATTTAAAAAACAGCGGAAGCTCCTCAAGATAAATAATGTCAT
>CALZCU010000282.1 GCA_945632055.1 uncultured Ruminococcus sp.
ACTATTAAGCAAAAATGTGTTAGCTCCTCCAATGTAATATTCACCGTATGAATTTTTTATTACTGCCGGTTTCTCCGTACTGTTCGAGTTTATATAATTATTACTGATAAGACTATTAATAATCAAAAAAGAAGCCAAAGCTATAACTGCAACAGCTATAATCGAAATTACCAGAATAACTATTCCTTTTTTATGATGTTTATTACTTTTAGATTCATTGATATTACCGGTTTCAAGTGCGATATTATCAGTTTTAACCGATTCTTCATATATTGTCTTGGTGCCGCATTTCGGGCAATACTTTGCTTCTTCTTTAATAGTTGCTCCGCAATTCTTACAGTACACTTCGTTTACCTCCTATTTTAATAATTTTGTTCCACAGTCTATACAGAAAGCAACATAGTCTGCAAATTGTTTACCGCATTTAGGATAAAATTTATCCTTTGAAGCATTACTGACATTTGGCATTTTGCATTTCAAAATACAATCTACCCATAGTTTTATTTATTTTGCTATTGATTTTTCTCTTCTGAAAACAAACTGCTATATTTGCTTATTTTAGCAGAATCTTTCGTTTTTGAACGGTATTCTGTCCTGACTGTTTGATTTTTACAGATATATTATAACATTTTAATAAAAATTGCAATATATTTCGATATAATATTATAAAATATTTTGCAATTTGCGCCGAGAGCAACTTAAACCAAATCATTTCCATCAAGTATTCCGAATATAACTGCGAAGCATTAAACTTGCCGTAAGGCGAATATAACTGAAAAAGACGACTGCTAATGCAATCGTCTTTTTCTGGTGGGAGAAGGTGGATTCGAACCACCGAAGTCACTGACAACAGATTTACAGTCTGCCCCCTTTGGCCACTCGGGAATTCCCCCATATTCACTTTGCTGTTTGCCGTAAGTAGTGGAGCCGGTAGACGGACTCGAACCCCCGACCTGCTGATTACAAATCAGCTGCTCTACCAACTGAGCTACACCAGCACGAAAGTGCTAAATTAATATAACATAAAGGGGGCTTAATGTCAACTGTTTTTTCGAAAATTTTATTTTTTTGTTTAATTTGTTTTATTAACCTTGTTTTTGCTGATATATTATAGTATTATTAGTTCTTGTCAGCTAAAAACTGCTCTTTACTGAATTAATAACAGGGAGGTGAGTTTGTGGCAATAGTGAATGTCCGCGGACTTTCTATGACATTTGTGGAGAGGAACCTTTTCTCTGACGTGAGCTTTGATATTGAAAAGCGTGATAAATTCGGCTTTATCGGAAGAAACGGTACAGGTAAATCTACTCTGTTCAAAATATTGACCGGTGAGCTTTCTCCCACAGCCGGAGAAGTCTATTTTTCAAAGGAAACTACCGTAGGATATATGCGGCAGCATGCCTGCACAGATCCAAACAGAACAGTCTATGACGAGCTTCTCTCGGTTTTCTCGGCTCTGATAGAGAAAGAAAAGCTCATTGAGGAGATTACCCGCAAGATAGACAAGGGTGAGGGTGACCTCTCATCTTTAATCAGCCGTCAAACTCAGCTCATTGACGAATTTAACGGAGAAGGCGGTCTTACCTACAAGAGCCGCACAAGGGCAACACTAATCGGCTTAGGCTTTACCGAGGAGGAGTTCACTCGCACAGTAGGCACCTTAAGCGGCGGACAGGCGTCAAAGCTATCCCTTGCAAAGCTGCTGCTTTCGGGAGCGAACTTCCTGCTGCTTGACGAGCCCACCAACCATCTTGATATAAATTCTGTTCGTTTTCTTGAGAATTTCCTCAAAGAATTTCCCGGCGGAGCGCTGATAATCAGCCACGACCGTTATTTCTTAGACGAGGTCACCAACAAGACTATTGAGCTTGAGCACAAAAAAATCCTGTGCTATGAGGGTAATTATACAGCTTTTATGGAGAAAAAGGCTCATGAGCTTGAGGCGCAAAGACGGCTTTACGAAAAGGAAGTTCGGGAAATAAAGCGCATAGAGGGAATTGTTGAACAGCAGAAGAGATGGGGCAGAGAGCATAATTTCATCACTGCCGCCAGCAAACAGAAGGAAGCTGACAGAATCAAGGAACGCTTGGTAAAGCCGGAGGGTGAGGAGAGCACAATTCATCTGAAATTCGAGCCGAAGCGTGACAGCGGCAACGACGTGTTAATCTGCCGTAATGTGAGCAAGTCCTTCGACGGTACCCCTGTTCTCAAGGACGTAAATCTCCATATCAGAAAAGGGGAGAGGGTCTTTGTTGTGGGGGCAAACGGCTGCGGCAAAACTACCCTTTTCAAGACCTTATGCGGTCAGTACGAAGCAGACGATTTTGACGAGATTACCTTCGGTGCCCGAGTTGATGTGGGGTATTTTGACCAGATGCAATCGGACTTAAACCCCGAAAACAATGCTTTAGAGGAGATAAGCGACGCCTATCCTCAGATGAGCAATACGGAAATCCGTACCTCTTTGGGAGCCTTTCTCATAAAGGGAGACGAGGTATTTAAGCCCATAAAAACCTTAAGCGGCGGTGAGAGAGCCAG
>CALZCU010000283.1 GCA_945632055.1 uncultured Ruminococcus sp.
CGCCCTGCGATATGTTCAGCCGCACCGCTCACGTTGAAAGCGTGTGCCTTATTGAAAGATTAGAAACAGGAGCGAGAATATGAAATATCACAAGCTTGTTGAAAATGCAGGACGCCCACAAGGATTCTGGGGTAAAATGATGATAAAAGCAATGAATAAGGGTCATTCCGAGCTGACCGACTGGGCGCTTGCTCATATAAAAATTAACCGAAGCGATACTGCGCTTGATGTCGGATGCGGCGGCGGAAAAACAGTTTCAAAGCTCTGCACAAAAATCGGCAACGGTAAGGTTTTCGGAATAGATTATTCACAGCTTTGCGTTGATAATTCCAAAAAGCTCAACAAGAATAATATTATTTGCGGCAAGGCTTCAATATTACAGGCTTCCGTATCGTCGCTTCCGTTTGACAGCAATAAATTTGATGTTGTCACGGCGGTGGAAACCTACTATTTCTGGCAGGATAAGCTCAATGACCTCAAGGAGATTTACAGAGTAATGAAACCGGGCGGCAGACTTCTGCTCGTCTTTGAAATGGTGAAGTCGGACGATGAGCCGCACAAGTGGGACAGCATTGAAAAAAAGCTTGGAATTGAAGCTGTTTCAAGGGACGGAATCAAGGATATACTTCTCCACGCTGGCTATCAGAACATCAGAACATACACCAAGTCGGAAAACGGATGGCTGTGTGCAACAGCCGAAAAGGAGCAGGTATGAAGGCTTTGATTACGGGCGCAAGCTCAGGAATAGGCAGGGAGATTGCAAGGTATCTCGCTTCATTGGGGTACGATTTGATTATCGTAGCACGAAACACCCAAAAGCTGTATGAGCTGAGAGATGAGCTTAAAGGCGTGAGCGTGAGGGTAATTACCCTTGATTTCAGCAGAGAGCAGGACAGCTTTGATTTGTATGAGCATCTCAGGGAGGAAAAAATAGACTTCCTCGTTAACAATGCAGGCTTCGGCGCATACGGAAAGTTTACTGAGGTTCCGATTGAAAGGGAGCTTGCGCTTATTCACACAAATGTGTCGGCAGTGCATATTCTGACAAAGCTGTTTTTGCAGGATATGGTGAAGAGAAACAGCGGCTACATTCTCAATGTCGGCTCAGCGGCAGGCTTTCTTGCAGGGCCTACCTTTTCAAGCTACTACGCTTCAAAGAACTATGTTGTCCGTCTTACTCAGGCAATTCACGAGGAGCTTCGCCGTGATAAAATCAATGTGGGTGTGTCAGTGCTTTGTCCCGGACCTGTTCAGACAAATTTTAATGATACGGCAAATGTAAAATTCTGTATTCGAGGACTTTCTCCCGAATATGTTGCAAGGTATGCCGTTGACAAAACTCTCAAGGGAAAAATGATAATCACCCCCGGATTTGAAATGAAAGCAACAAGGTTTCTCCAGCATTTTGTCAGCGAAAAAATGCTTACACGCATTTCCTACAATGTTCAGCAAAAAAAGAACGGAAAATAACCGTTTCAGAAAGGAGGCGCTCAGATGAAGCGGATAATGAAAATAATTGACAAAGTAACGGAGTTGATTGCCCGCTTCAAGCCGATTACGAGCAAATGCACTCACGACAATATTTTTGCAATTGCAGGTCAGTCAGCCTTCTTTATAATACTCTCGGCGGTGCCGCTGTCAATGTTCATTGTTTCACTGCTTCAGAACCTCCATATATCCGTTGAATTTATTGAAAAAGGCTTCAGCAATATTTTTTCGGATAACATAGTTTATGAGATTACTGAGTTTTTGACTAATGCCTACGACAGCGCAGTCGGAATTTCCCTTATTACTCTTGTAATAACGCTCTGGTCGGCGGCTCAGGGAATACACGCAATTACAAACGGACTCAACAGAATTTACGACGCCTACGAAAACAGAAATTGGTTTTTCCTTCGCATACGGGCGATGTTCTACACAATAGCGCTGTTCGTATTTATTCTGTTTTCGCTTTTAATAATCGTACTCGGCTCGTCAATAAATGAATGGCTGACGCCCTATATGAAATATGTTCCCGATATTGTTGAATTTATCTTTCACCTGAGATATGTGATAATTTTCCTTTTCCTTACGATTCTCTTTGCGCTGATTTACAGAAATTTTCCGAATATCAGCAGGAAACAGCACAGGGAATATGGATTGAAGTATCAGCTTCCCGGTGCATTTCTCTGCACCGTTTCGTGGTATGTCCTGTCGTTCGGAATTTCAATTTATGTAAATAACTTCAACGGCTTTTCAATCTACGGAGGACTTACGGCTCTTGCGGCAATTATGATTTGGCTTTACTTCTGTATGGTCTGCCTTATGTTCTGCGCCGAAATTAATTTTGTCTATCACGATAAAATCAAGAAATTCAGTCTTAAATCCTTGCTCAAATCACACAAAAAATAAACTGTAACTTGTCGGAAAAGTTTTATTTTTAAGCAAATATGATATTTTTAATAACAAAACTTTACGGCTATCTTCAAGGCTCCCCTTTAAGGCAATGTCGTCAACTTAAGCAAAATGTAATGATTAGCAGAAGTTTTCAAGGCT
>CALZCU010000284.1 GCA_945632055.1 uncultured Ruminococcus sp.
TTTCTTAGTTAAGCTTTGCAGGGTCTGTGATGTAGCCTGTCACTGCGCTTGCAGCGGCAACAGCAGGACTTGCAAGATAGATTTCACTGTCAATGTGTCCCATTCTGCCCACAAAGTTGCGGTTTGTTGTTGAGATTGCCTTTTCTCCTGCGGCAAGTATGCCCATATGACCGCCAAGACAGGGACCGCAGGTGGGTGTTGATACAACTGCGCCTGCCTCAACAAAAATGTCGAAAAGTCCCTCGTGCATAGCCTGAAGCCAGATTTTCTGCGTTCCGGGAAGAATAATACAGCGAACTCCCTTTGCAAGCTTTCTGCCCTTCAGAATTTCAGCGGCGGCACGAAGGTCGGAAATTCTGCCGTTTGTGCAGGAGCCGATTACGCACTGGTCGATTTTAACCTCGGTTTCGCCGATTTCATCAACAGTTTTTGTGTTTTCGGGAAGATGCGGAAAAGCAACCGTAGGTCTGAGCGTGCTGAGGTCGATTGTGTATTCCTCGTCATAAACAGCGTCCTCGTCGGCTGTGTATTCAACGGGAGTGCCCTGATATCTGCCGTTGCAGTATTCTCTTGTTATGTCGTCAACAGGGAAAATTCCGTTCTTTGCGCCTGCCTCAATTGCCATATTTGCAATGCAGAGGCGGTCGTCAATGTTGAGATACTTAATGCCCTCGCCGACAAACTCCATTGACTTGTAAAGTGCGCCGTCAACGCCGATTTTGCCGATAATGTGCAGGATAACATCCTTACCGCTGACACAGCCCTGCGGCTTGCCGATAAGGTTGAATTTAATTGCAGAGGGAACCTTGAACCAAGCCTTGCCGCTTATCATTCCTGCCGCCATATCGGTTGAGCCTACGCCTGTTGAAAATGCGCCGAGCGCACCGTAGGTGCAGGTGTGAGAGTCTGCGCCGATGCAAAGACAGCCGGGGCCTACAAGTCCCATTTCGGGGAGCAGTGCGTGTTCAATGCCCATCTGTCCGACATCTTTGTAGTTTTTAATATCATATTTGTCGGCAAACTGCCTTACCTGCTTAACCTGAGTAGCCGCCTTGATGTCCTTGTTCGGCGTAAAATGGTCCATAATCATTGCGATTTTAGTGTTGTCAAACACCGAATCAGCACCGTTTTCCTCAAAAACATTGATAGCAACGGGAGAGGTTACATCGTTGCCGAGCACCATATCCAGCTTTGCTTCAATAAGCTGACCTGCCTTAACCTCGTCAAGTCCTGCGTGAGCGGCGAGGATTTTCTGCGACATAGTCATACCCATAATTATCACTCCTTGATCGTTAATATCGTTTATTACATTATTACATACAGAGATAAAAAAGATTGTAAACTACTTTACAATTGTAAAAATAATCGCAATGATGCTTGTTTTCTACTATTTCTCCGAAATAACTCTTTTTCCTCTCCAGCTGCCCTTTATCCATCTGATGAACACGACAATTCCTCTGAAAATCTCGTCAACAGCCATACCGATAAACACACCGACAAGTCCCATTCCGAGGACAACTCCGAGTATATATGCGATAAGCACGCTCAGAAGCCACATTGAGAAGATTGCAAGCACAGTCGGGAATTTAACATCGCCTGCCGCCTTCATACTGTTAATAACAACAATGTTTGTCGTTCTGCCAAATTCAAGGAAAACCGAAATAAGCATAACAGCCGCTCCGAGAGAAGCAACCTCAGCGTTGTGAGAGAACTGCCAAAAGGTCATCGGGGCAATCAGCCAGTTTACAACCGCAACCGAAATCGACACAACAAGGCTGAAACGCAGGGTTTTCAGCACCTTTTTGTAAGCGAAGTCATAATCTCCTGCGCCAACGCTGTGTCCGACAATAATCTGCGTGGCGAATGCGGCGGAAAGCGCAATCATATATGTAAACATCGAAAGCATAGTTGCATATATTTTAGTGTTGATGGCAACAATACCCATAGTGTTAACAAATGCGGTGATTACAAGCTGTGAAAAGTTGTAGGAAATATTCTCGCCTGCGGTCGGTATTCCGAGTCTGAAAAGCTCCTTGAGCAGTCTGAACGGGAACGGCTTGAGATATTTAATGCCAATACTGCCCTTGATAACAGTGCGGAAGTAGATAAATCCTGCGACTACGGCAAAAGCTCTGCTCACGCTGGTCGAAACAGCCGCACCCGATGCGCCCAATCCGAAGCACTGCAAAGGACCATACAGGAAAAGAGCATTGCCTGCAATGTTAAAAATGTTCATTCCAAAGGCGATGAGCATACCGAAAACAGTTTTGCCGTTGCTTGCAAAAATCTGGCTCAGAGCATTGATAAGAGCCTGTGTAAAAATCGTTCCGCCGACAATCTTCATATACATATCGGCTTCGCTCATCATTTCGGGCGGCACCTGCATTGCAGATAGCAGAGGACTGCTGAAAAGAAAGACCACAAGACTGATGACTGCGCTCAAAACAAGGTTGAAGCCGAGAGCGACAGTGTAGATGCGGTTCATCTCTTCCCTTTTGCCTGCGCCGAGGTATTGGCTCACCATAATTCC
>CALZCU010000285.1 GCA_945632055.1 uncultured Ruminococcus sp.
CAATATCGGTGAGGTGATGAATGCTGTCGAGCGTACAGACGCAGGTATTTATCGTGCCGTAGAGGTCAAGCGACTGCATTTTCTGTCTGAGGTAGAGGATATCAAGTCCCTCCTCATATGTTTTCTGCATCGCCTCGCTGAGCATTTCTACGCTTGCGTCAACGCCGTAAACATCAACGCCCTTCTTTGCAAGCAGTCTTGTAAGACTTCCTGTTCCGCAGGCTAAATCGAGAGTAATTCCCGGCTCGTGATTGTGCCGCCTGAAAAGCTCAAGCAGATAGTCACAGCGTTTCTCATAATCAGCGTTCTCCATAAGACCGTCATAGAATCTTGCAAATGAAATATAGCTTGCCATTACTCTTTATCCTTTTTCAACAGTTTGTCAAGCACGAGCGTGTAGCCATAGGTGTCGTTGTCAAAAAGTGCTCTCTTCACACGGCTTATTGTTGCGGTTGAAGCTCCTGTTTCCTTTACAATCTCGGTGTAAACCTTTTTCTCAGCGAGCATTTTTGCCACGACAAGCCTCTGTGACATCGCCTTAAGCTCTGCGCTTGTGCACAAATCCTCAAAAAAGCGGTAACATTCCTCCTCATTTTCAAGCGAAAGAATTGCGTCAAACAAAAAGTCGGTCGACTTATTTTTAAGCTTTGAATTCAAAATATTTACCTCCTGTTCGGGTAACCGTTTTTATACACTAAAATTTTAACACACAAAAGCACAAAAGTAAATATTTTAGTTCGCGTAGAAAGGTAAAATTTTATATCAAGCGTTTATTGCCCGACCGTTATCTTTCTGCTTATTCTTACAGTGGATTTTAGACACCATATAAATACAGTCGGGAAAACAGCCTTTATGATACATCAGGCTGTCTTCCCGACCTAAATTGTTAATTGTTAATTCTCAGACCTCATTGTCCGTAATTCTTATTGCAAGTGCCGTTATGTCATCATCGGGACTGTCGCCTCTGCGTTTTATTGCCTCGTCGACTACTGCTCTTGCAAGCTCCTGCGCACTGCCCTCGTTCCAGCTTCTTATCAGCTTTTCAAGCCACTTTTCGTCACCTGTTATTACACCGTCTGACACCATAACCACCATATCTCCCGATGAAAGATTTACCGTATCCGATGAAAATTTTACTCCGTTTAATATTCCGACAGGCAGTGAGGGCATTTCTCTCATACTCACCCTGCCGTTTTTTCTGACAAAGGTTGCAGGTGCTCCTGCCTTTTTAAGAGTTACTCTGCCTGTGTAAAGGTCAACTCCGGCTAAATCGAGCGTTGAGAGCGACTCGTCCTCGCTCTTTACCATAAGCGCAGAATTTACAATCTGGAGCGAGCTGTCAGCTGAAAGTCCCGAGCGCAGAAGCCTGCCCATTACCGACACCGCCATATTGCCGTCAACAGCCGCTCTGCCGCCTGTGCCCATTCCGTCACAGATAAGCGCATAGGTCTTTCCGAAGCCGTCGTTGAAATAATCAAGGCAGTCGCCGCACAGCTTTCCGTTGTTTGCAATATGCTGGTCAGAGCCTATCTCGACATCGTAAACAGGCATTTCGCAGAATGCCGCCCTTATTCTGTTGCCCTCGCAGGCTATTGTCGGCAGGTCAAATCTTCTGCCGCAGCACTTTGACACCTCACGCATAAGCAAGCCCTTTGACAGTCTTTTGTCACCCTTGACGGAAAGCTCCAGCTCTACGCTCATCTGTCCTCCGTCCGACACAAGGCAGACGCACTCTACGGGAATTGCTCCGAGTGCACTGAGTGCAGACATTATCCGCTCGGCACTCTCGGTATCGCACCTCATTGTGTTTTTAAATTCCTTTGACAAATCTCCGAGAATGTCGCTTACCCCCGAAAACTGCCCTGCAACCACTCCTCTGACATCAGCCACTCTGCGCTGAGCTTCAACCGCAGACAGGTATTCACGGTAATTGATATTCATACTTCGTGCAATCTCGCCCTTTTTACAGCAGTTCTTAACAAAAGCCTCCTCAACATCTTTCTCGCTGACCTTGCCCTGTGACTCGATAACCTCTTCAAGCCTGTAAAAGTCATCTCTCGTAACTCCCTGACGGTGCTCATAGCAATATGTTTTCAAGCCGCAGTTGTTACAGACCTCTTTTTCAACGCCTTGGCACACTGCACTGAAGCTCGGAGAGCAGAGCTTTTGCAGCTTTTCCGACACTGTGTTGACATCGTTTCTGACGCTGTATATTGCCTTTGAAGCGAAGTCGAGCCGCATAACAATATTCTTTCTCAGAGCTTCGCCGAGCGAGGAGTTTTTCTCACTCGAAAAGACGGGTGAAATTATGTTCCCTATCTCCTTCGGAAGCACCATAAAAACGGTTGATCCGATAAGGCTTTCGATAAACACAGCCGAAAGCAGCTGTCCCTCACCGAAAGCAAGACTCATTATGCCGTTGGAAATCACAAAGGATATTGCACAGCCGAGCTTACCCAAAGGAGCAAACATACCTGCCATAAGACCGCCAAAGGCAAAGCCGCCGCAGACAA